>JAACEJ010000158.1 GCA_011682565.1 Actinomycetota bacterium
TTCGAAATATTTTAATCTTGTTCTTTAAAGTGTCTGCATCAGCACCCGTCTCATTGATGTGCTGCTCTAATTCCCGAATCTTTGTGTCAATGCCATCCACTCGATCTTGAAGTTCATCTACCCGGTTACGGTCAAAAAATTCCTGCTCATCATCGATTGCCAGTTTTAAATCGGTATAAAAACTCAGCATTTCCCGGTAAACCTTGCGATCCTTTTTTAGTTCTTCCAATCGTGCCTTTTGTTGCCGAATGGTACGTTCCAGATTTGCTAGTTTATCCTGCAAAATGGCCATTTTCATCTGAATTCTCTGAGGAGTGTCGCCAGGTTCAACATGTAGATTTTTCCACTCTGCATCGATGACTTTTATCGTCTTTAATCGATTATAATAATCCGCCTTTTCCTTTTCTAATTCTTGAATAGTCTCAAACCCGAGCGAACTGCTTTTCTTTTTAATAACTGCTTTTTTCTTCACTAACAGATATTTTTGTATTTCCCGATCGATTTCCTGAACTGCTGTTTGGTATAAGAACTGTAGTCTCTGTTCCAATGTTTTGATCTGTCTTTCCTGCTTTTCAAGCTGGTCGGCCATTACACGCGATGTTTTGAGAGCATTTTGCAAACGAAAATTCTGGAACGGGTTGTTCTTTTTCTCCAACTCTTGTTTATAACGATAAATTCTGCTGTTAACTTGCTGAAACTCGTGTTGTCGTTGCGATTGAAAAGATTTCAATTTGCTCAGCGAATCCTGTGTCACCTGAATTAACTTTCGGAGACTGCTCAGATCCGTGGTCTGTGCCTTTATGGACCGAGCGAATCCATTTGGCAGGCAAACCAGCAAGAGAAAGAGTATAATATGTAATACCTTTTCATGCAAAGTCATACCTTAGTAAATCATATTTTTCCATTTTGTATCGCAGAGTCGTCCGTTTGATGCCTAAATATTGCGCTGCCTGAGAAATATTGCCACGAGTGCTCATAAGCGCGTTGAATATGAGATGTTTTTCATATTCAACAATTCGTTTTATCAGGTTTTCATCATCTTGCCCATTATCCTTGTGAAAATTATTTATGTTAATGATGTTTTGTGGTAAATCTTCAATGTCAATGCGGGACCGGCCTGTTAATACAATGGCACGTTCGACGACATTCTCCAGTTCTCGAATATTGCCGGGCCATGTATAAGTAAGCAAAAATTTCATTGCTGCGGGCGTCATACCCTGCACCTTTTTGCCGGATTCCTGGTTATATTTGCCGATAAAATGGTGAACCAGGGGGGGAATATCTTCGCTGCGTTCCCGCAAAGGTGGTAAGTGAAGAGAAACAACATTTAAACGATAATAAAGGTCTTCGCGAAATAATTTTTTGCTAATCAGCTCCTCCAATTTTTGGTTAGTGGCGGCAATAAGTCTGGCCTTCATTTTCAGGGTTTCTGTACCTCCAACTCGTTCAAATTCCTTCTCCTGCAAAACACGCAATAATTTAACCTGGATCGATGGTGGAATTTCACTAATCTCATCGAGGAAAATGGTTCCTTCGGCAGCAATCTCAAATCGTCCGGGCTTGCGGCGAATCGCACCGGTGAATGCACCTTTCTCATGGCCAAACAACTCACTTTCCAAAACGCCTTCTGCCAGTGCTGCACAATTGACTTTAACAAAAGGATTGTTTTTACGCGGACTGCTATAATGAACAGCACGAGCAATTAATTCTTTGCCCGTCCCGCTTTCCCCTAAAATAAGCACCGGAGAGTTGGCGGGCGCCACTTTTTTTACCAGACCATAAATTTGCTGCATGGAGGGACTCTGGCCCACAATTTCGGAAAAATGGTACCGGGCTTCCTCGCGCAGATATTCATTTTCCCAGTGCAGTATTCGATTTTTTCTGACCAGTTCTCCGGCATCGAGAGCCTTGTCTATTTTAACTTCTATTTCCTCCACAGTAAACGGTTTGGTGATATAATCGAATGCGCCCACTTTCATGGCTTCGACGGCATTCTGCACCGTGGCAAATGCGGTTATGGCGATGACTGGAATATCCGCGTCGACTTCCCGCACCTGCTTTAAGAAATCCAATCCCGTTTTCCCGGGAAGTTTCATATCGGTGACAATGAGGTCGACTGTTGTTGCTTTATAGATGTCAAATGCTTTCTCTGCACTATCCGCAATCAGACCCTGCATTTGCTTCCCTTCAACAATCTGATAAATGGCCTCGGCCGTGTTTTGATGATCTTCTACGATGAGGATGGTTTTCATTTTATTTTTCCATCTCCTTTGGCAACTCAAAAGTTACAGTTGTGCCTTTGTCTGCTTCGCTTTCCACAAATATTGCGCCACTGTGTGCGCGAATAATATTGTGGACGATCGACAGCCCCAGGCCCGTTCCCTGGTTACGGGTTGAATAAAAGGGTTCGAAAATCTTTTCAATATTCTTTTCCGGGATGCCTTTACCTGTATCGTTGACCTGAATTCGTACCCGTACCGGTCTCCCCTTTCCCTGAACATGTGAAGCCTTTATCGATAGAACTCCGCCCGGCTGCATCGATTGCACAGCGTTCAGGATCACATTTAAAAGGGCTTGTTTTAACTGATTATAATCACCCTTGATGATAATAGTGTTATCTGAAAAGTTCATTTGAACATGAATGTTTTTCTGTCTTATTTCATTTTCGGCCAGCATCAGGGTTTCCTGTAAAAGATCAGATAAAATGACCGACTGATAATTGAGTTGAGGTGGCCGTGCAAAGATCAAAAAATCTGTGACAATCGAATTCAATGCCTGTATTTCCTGTTGAATTTTATCAATTGCCTGTATTAGTTCCGGCTTTGATGAAAGTTGTCTTTTCATTAAACCGATATATAATTCAATTGAATTCAAGGGATTGCGAATTTCATGCGCGACAGCCGCAGAGAGTTCTCCAAGATAGGCCATGCGCTCCTTTGCCTTAATTTTTTCCTGTAATTTTCGTAATTCTGTCAAATCAGTAAAAACCCAATTACTGCCAATAATGTGCTGTTCGGAATCCAGTAGAGGAGATATCTGAATGCCAACAGTAATGGGTGAATCGCCAAAATTAAGGGTTTTTTCCATAAAGTCGGATTTTGGTATTTTTTTGTGGCTCTGCTTTAAGAAGGGATATAAAGGATGATCGGCTGTAAAAATAGCTTGGCAATTTTTACCCACACTTTTGCTGCTATTCAATCGCAAAATTCGAGCCGCCTCCGGATTGAGAACGGTGATATTACCATCCAGATCCAGTGTTAAAATGCCGTTGGCAATACTTTGTAAAATATAGTCATTATAATTTTTTATAGAAGCTGCTTCAGCTTCTGCTAACTGCTTAAGTTTTCTGAGCTTTCCCTCATTGATTTTTATGTTTTTTTGCATGTCATTGAAAACCTGGCCCAGAAACCCGATTTCGTTCTTTGTGGAAAGTTCCACCGACCGGCTAAAGTCGCCCCGGCTGACCCTGAGAGCAGCATTTACAAGCCTTTTTATCGGATTAACAATAGATCGAGCTAAAAAGATAGCTAATAAGATTGCAAAAACAAAGCTGATTAAATTAATAAATAAAATGGAACCTCTGATTTTATCAATGACCTGCAAAAATCCGGGGCTGGCATCCACACAGGCAATAGCTACAACTTTGCCTGCTCTGTTCTCGACAGGAAAAAACGCCGATTTGTAGAGATTGCCGTTATAGCCACGATAAAGTATTGAATAGACTGCTTTTCCATCCAAGGCCATATTTAATTCAACGAGATTGCTCTGCAGATGAGGAATAATGCTGCCAATTGCAGAATTGGGTCGGGTATCCACCAAAACCTTAAAATATTTATCTATTATATAAATGCGGGTAACATGAAAATCATTCTTGAGAATATTCAGCGTGTGCAAAAGGGACTGATAAAAAGTTCCCTCCTCGTCCCCTGGTTTCAGATAGGTTAAAAGTTCAGCATCCATAAAGTCGGCGCTGGATTGGGAAATCCCTACAAGTTTCTTACCCAACTCTACATCAAAATAATGTTTTGCACGATAGTAGAGAAACCAGCCGACCGAATTAATAAGCAAAATTGCGAGGAGAATAAAATAAACTGTAATTTTTAATTGTAGCCGATTTCGATATTTCTTTTGTGCCATTGTATTCCATTTATGCTTAAAAATACATCTGCAATCCAAATCGATCGTTGCTAAAATAGGGGTAAATTTCCTTGAAAATATGCAGGTTACTTCCTTCAGGTTTTCCTTCATCCAATTTCACAATAAAATTTGCAACACTATAACCGATAACCCCGCCCAGGAATATGTCTGAAAACCAATGCGCATTGTGGTATACACGAGAAGCCGCCACCATACCGGCGGAGCCATACCAGAAGGTTTTCCAGAGAGGATTGTCCAACGATTTTGCCATCACCGTGGATACGGCAAAACTGACCGTCGTATGACCGCTGGGCAAGGATTTGTAAACTGCATCCAGTTGCAAGGGCTTGAAAAAGAGATGGCTGTCCCCGCCAAAAGGTCTGCGCCTGCCAAGCAAAACTTTAATCGCCCCGGTGATCATGCCGGAGTAGAACAAGGCCTCCATGGATTGCAATCCCGCTTTCCTGACGGATGGCTTGTGGAAAATATAACCAAAGCCATAGACGCCAACTGTCATTGCGGCGGTATAGCCGTTGCCGTAAACCGAATCAAAACTAAAAAGTCGGTTGTTGGTATGACTTTGATGTGATTGCGCATAACGCTGAATGTTTTTATCAACTAAAAACAAAAGCGCCGTGCTGACGGTGACCAGGCCGACCTTTTTCCAGTCATTGCCCCGGAACTGAAGAGGCGTTCTTGCCAGGTTCACTCCCACAGCAATAAAACGTTTGCCATCCCGGACAATGAGCGAACTGTCTCCGCTTCCCATTGCGGAACAATCATGTAGTATAAAAAACATTAATACAAAGAAACTGAGTAGAAATAAACGACATCGCAAAAGGTGATCTCCTTCCTTAAAATTTTAAATTTGACTTTTTCATCCATTTTTTCCTTTTCCTGAAAATAAAATAAACACCAAAATAGCAAAAGGCAAGGATAATGAGTATATCCAAATAGTGAATGGAAAAAAAGGCATAAACATAAATCCATAGATCATGGGTTAATCTGTCAACGATCTCAAAATCAGGACTTTTGAGTTTTACTATTTGATAGTGAACGCCCTGTTCGGATACATGCACAACCAGATAATGATAGAAATAATGGGCAGGCTCGGTGCCTGCCAATTCCGCGCCGGCACCACCTGTAATAATATAGGGCGTCTCTTTCCATGTTCCACGATAATAGGCGTGAATATGAGACGAGAAAATCATGGTAACATGATGTTGATCAAAAAGGTCATTTAATTTCTTTGCAAAAGCCAAATCCTTCAAGCTATGCCCGCGCTTAAATTCACCCTTGCGCGGATCATAAAGAGGAACATGCATAAATACAAAACGATATTTATATTGTTGACTTTTCTGTAATTCTTTTTTTAACCATTCCATTTGCCAGGGATCGATATTCTCCTCTTTGGCATCGTCCAGGATAATGAAATAACTGTTGCCGATGGCGAATGAATAATAAAAACGGCCAAAAAAATCATAATAATTTCCTCTGCCGTTTTCTTTAATCTCATGATTGCCGATCACAGTTAAAAGAGGTTTCTGCAATTGCTTGATTTGATTTATAAAGAATCTGAATTTTTCATTCTCTCCGTCGTAAACAAGGTCACCAACATCGATTGCAAACAGAGCTTTTTCGTTATTAACTTTTTTGATCAAACTCTTAAAAGTTCTAATCGAGTTTTTATTGTCCGCGAAAACGACGAATGAAAAATCGATTTTTTCTTTATTAATTTTTTTCAGTTGTGTGTAATTCCAATCGCTTATTTCGGGAAAAGATAAAATCGAATAAATTTTTATCCCAACCACCAAAATAGTCAAAAAGATAATTATAGCGACAAAAAATTTATTGAAAGTATTTTTTAACACGTTGAATTCCTTTAAATTTTGAGATAATACTAATCTTTATTTCATTTTTCGTTTGCAAACAATGTTGCATAAAATACCGGCAAAAAAAAGAGCAATAAAAACGCCGAAAGTGAAAAACCACCTATCACGGAAATGGCCAAAGGCTGCTGCATTTGCGCACCGGCACCTATGCCAATGGCAAGCGGCATGAGGGCAAGCACTGCTGCCAAAGTTGTCATGATGATCGGGCGCATGCGAACTTTCCCGGCCTCGATGATCGCCTGGTGCAATGATGTTCCCTGCTTGCGAAACAATTGGATGTAATGGATTAAAAATATTGCATTTTCCGCAACAATGCCTATGATCATGATCATTCCCATCATGGAAGAAATGTTTAAAGCCACACCTGTTATGCGTAGTAGTAAAAAGACACCAAATAACGACAGGAAGTCGATTGTTAAAATAATAAAAGGAATCTTGAAGGATTCAAATTCCACCAACTGCACGCTAAACACCAGCAGCACAGCCATAATGAGAACGATCAGTAATCCTCTGAACGACTTTTGCTGTTCTCTGTATAGCCCGCCATATTTAATGAATGCATTTTGCGGTAGAAAAATATCCTGCTTTATTTTAGATTGAATTTCCCGCAGAGTGCTGCCCATATCCCGACCGCTGATGCGCGCCGTTACAGCGATCATTTGTTTCAGGTTTTCCCGGGTCAATTCCGGTTGTCCTTCCTGAACATGCAAATCGGCAACCGAGGCAAGAGAAATATAATCACCGTTAGGAGAATGAATACGCAAATTTTTAATCCTGTCCATATCACGACGAATATTAAGCGGAGACCATACACGGATGCCGCTCATATATTGTTTATCCTGAATTTCAGATGCCACAGTTCCATTTATTGCCGCCTCAACTTCGCGCTGAATATCATCGACGGTCAATCCAAACAAGGCGGCCCGCAACTTGTCAACTTTTATCAGAATGGATGATCCCGCGATTGTCACGCCATTATATATATCGACAACGCCCTTTACTTTTCGGATTTCCGCAACAACCTTTTGCGATATTTGGTGGATTTGATTGTAATCATTTGCAAATATTTTAATTTCAATAGGCTGGGGAACTGCCGTCAGGTCTCCGATCAAATCACCCATCAACTGGGCGAATTCAATCTGTGTCCCCGGAACATTTTTCAATACCTTGTTTCGGACAGCGTCGATGACTTGGTGGATATTCCGGCTTCTTTTGTGCTTCAGGCGGATTAAAAAATCACCCATATTCGCTTCGGTTAGCCCGCCGCCTAATTGCAGTCCTGTGCGTCGGGAATAACTGACAACTTCCGGTATAGTTGCTAAAATTTTTTCAATTTGCATC
>JAACEJ010000159.1 GCA_011682565.1 Actinomycetota bacterium
AGCTGAATGCTGCCCCTTTTTCGTTTCGACTTTTTAGTTCATTTCTTGATAAAAATTAAAGTTTATAAGAAAATGGAGCTTTGGTAAAGGTGGATGGTTCTTCATTTCACCCACCGATAGATGAGCAAATATCCGAGTTATTAAAAATTCTTGCCTTTCATGGATTAAATTTTTATTATTTCCCACCTAACAAATCGTCCATCAACTGGACGAATATCATCCACAATATGGCCGAATATCTAAATGATGTATCCACGATTTATAAAAGAAAAAATGCTTCCGGCGCTGCAGGAGAGTCCGGTTATCATGCTCATTGGAGCGCGCCAAACAGGCAAATCCACATTGGCAAAGATGCTTGCAGAGAGTGAAGACTCGTACACAATCCGGCATCGAGGTCGATTTTATATTGGAAGCGCAAAACGGCGATTGCGTCGGCATTGAAGTTAAAGCAGCAGGAACTGTTCGCGCCGATGATTTCAAGGGCTGCCAATGGATGCAGGATCAATTAGGTGATAAATTTGTTGCGGGTATTGTGTTGTATCTTGGTAAGGAAATTGTACCCTTTGGGAAAAAGTTGTGGGCAATGCCTGTATCGGCTACATGGGCTTGATATACTTGTTAAGGGTTAGTTTGTAACAATACTTTTTAACCATGTCATTGCGAGCGAAACGGAGTGGAGCGAAGCAATCTCATGCTTCACAGGCAGTTATGAGATTGCTTTCCCGATAATTCGGGATTCGTTCCTCACTCCTCGCAATGACAAGTATTTGTTACATTTTGATCCTTAACAAGTATATTATCTTTTCACCTTTACCAAAGCTGAATACCGCATCCTTCTTGTCTCGACCTTTTAATTCATTTTCTGCTAAACACCAAAATTTATGAAAAAATGGAGCTTTGGTAAAGGTGATGAATTACTTGTTTTGGATAATTAACAAAGAACACGGAGGAGAAGCGGCCAGTGCCTGAGCGATGCTGCCCAGCATCTCATTTCCTTCTCCCGTTTTTCCATGTGCCCCTATAATCAACAGGTCTGCATGAAATTCCCTGACCGTATTGCGAATCTCTTTCACTACCGACCCTTCAAGGATAAATTTTTCAATCTCTACGCCGATTTTACCGGCTTCTTTATCCATTTTGTTCAGGATGACCTCACCGTTTTTGCGAAGATCATCGAGAATTTCAAAATATGGGTTTTCCGGCGCCAGCACCTGAACTTCATGTGGGAAGAAAAACACCCTTTGATCAATGACATAAATAACTTGCAGTTTTGCCGAGAACATTTTTGCCAACGACATTCCTCGTGTTGCTGCTTTCAAAGACGGATCACTACCGTCCGTTGCAATTACAATTTTTTTAAACATTACGGCCTCCTGTGAGTAATAATTCTACTTTCATATTTCCAGGCGCATGCAAAACGAATCGGCTGATTAATCCGGCGTTGTACAAAAAAAACAGCCTAATCCCTTCCCCTGCCAAAAATGCGCAAGAGCATTAAAAACAAGTTAATGAAATCCAGGTAAAGCGATAAAGCGCCGACAATGGCAATTTTGCCGAATTGTTCGCTGTCCCCGTTTCCCATTCTTGCTCCCATTTCGCGGATTTTTTGCGTATCATACGCTGTCAGTCCGATAAAGAGAAAAACGCCGAGATAGCTGACCAGCCAGCTTACCGTTGGGCTGTGCAAGAAAATATTAACAACGGAAGCAATGATAATCCCGATCAAACCCATTATCAGATATTTGCCCCAGGAGGTTAAATCCGTTTTGGTAATATAACCGTAAAAGCTGGTTACGCCAAAAGTCAGCCCGGCGACAAAAAAGGTTGCTGCAATAGATTGTGCGGTATAGATCAGAAAAATAGAAGATATGGTCAGACCGTTTAGCAGGGAGAACGCAAAAAACATAGCAGAAGCTGTTGAGGCGCTCATGGAACGTGCACCCCCGGAAATCGCAAAGACCAGTCCCAGTTCACCGATGAAAAGTATCCATATCGTGAACGAATTACCGAATAGTATTCGCTGCATGGCATAGTTATGTGCAGTAAAATAAGCCGTAAATCCGGAAACAAATAATCCGAACATCATCCAATTGTAAACAGTACGGATCAGTGAATTTTCCTGTGCCACACTCATTCTGGCAGATGAATAAATATTTCCTTGCATTTTCTATTTCCTTCCTGTGATTAAAAAACTTTAGTTTTTCAACGCTTCAATTGTAGTAAAAGTTCATGAAGATTTTGTGAAGACTGGTATTTATTTTCGTCATACTCCTCCAGCCATTTTTTCAAAACCATATCGATCGTCAGAAATCCAAGCACCTGTTTATTCTCCGTTCTCCTTCTTTTGTTCTTTCCTTTTCTTCATCAGCCACACTTCGGCTACCTGCGTGCCGCGTTCGCCTTCGCCGCATATCCAGGTGAGTTTCAATTTTCCATTCCGCGTCGCATCTTTTGGAATCGGGAATTCCCCAATCGGCGTTGTGCCTGTTTTCATCATTTTGTGAATTTGAAATGTATCATCGGCTACAAGTTGGACTTGCGAACGGAATCTCCCGGTGTAGGCTACTTTCAGAATGTATTCTGATTGGGGATCAAGATTCGTGTAAATCAAATTCAACGGTGTGTCATACAGCGTCGTCACCTGGTTCATCCAGGCCAGCGGTGTGGGACTGCCGTCAAAGCCTTTGGCCTGCACCGTGTGTACCCATTCCTCGCCGTGCAAGCCGACGCCAAAACTCACGCGTGGCGACTTTAAGCTTCCCGGATCATCTTTCCAGTCCGGATAAGAACCCAGCCGTGGCGTTTCCGCGGAAATTCCCAGATTGTCATAAAAACCGCCCGGGCCGGGGTCTGTTCGGTTTATCAGTTGATCGATAGCAGCTAACCTTTCACCTTCGTTGGTCAAATCACGAATGTTTTTAAATTGCGACAGCAGCCACACGGCATCATTTAGTGGAACATCGATATAATCCATAAAATTACCACGGCCATCCTGCGCCTGATATTTATTAACCGACGTTTGCGAACCAATAGCATGAAATAAAAAATCGGCGATTTGCCAGCATTTTTGTTTATAATCCTGCGCAACCGGTTTCTTTTCTTTTTGTCTGAGGATAGATTCCGCCATATTAATGGTCTTGCCGCTGCCCAATTCAGGGGCACGGCGAAGCACTTGTCTTGCTTCCGTCTCCAGCGCAGTTTCGTTAATCAGCCGCGCACGAACGTACGCGTCGTAATAGGCGCGCAACAGTCCCATTTGAAAGCGGTAATTCTGTTTAACTCGTGGCGGTGCGGATTCTTCCATATCCTGCCACTGCCGCAGCGTCACATCGACCGTTGTGTTGCAAAGCAGCGGTCCCTGCCAGTTTCTTTCCAGTGAGATTAATCCCCGGGCAATGTCCTCTGAAAAATCAGGGTGAACAAAAAAACGGCTATACTCTCGCAATATTTCAATCACCGGCATGTCCGGGTCCCAGTCCAGCGAACTCCAGACAAACTTGTTAACATCGTCATTAATGCCTTCGGAATAGCTCAGGCTGCCGTCAGCAAATTCATCCAGCGCATTGTGAATGGCTTTTTCTGCAACAGGACGCGGGTTGTAGCACTCGCGTCCGAGCGTCATGGCAAAAGCCAGGTCCCAATCTTTGACCGGGTATTGGCAACTGATGCTGTGAGTGATGTCCGGATAACGGCGGATGGGAATGTCCGCATCGACTATTTTGCGCATTTCCGGCAAAGGTGTTTTAATCCACGGGCCAAACACAACGCCGCCGAACCAGGGATAGTGGCGATTGACATTTTTATAGAACGCATCCAGCCACTCTTTGGTGGGACGAAACGCCTGAGGAGATACCCAGATTTTTGCGTTGGGATGATACTTTTGCAGAACGCCGGCCATTTTTTCAAGCCAGGCAAAAAGAATGTCCGGATGCAGATCGCCGGGGTCGCCACCGGGCACGAGCACGGCGCTAATATGCTTTATTTTTTTGAAAACGTTATCACGCTCCTGCAATTCTTTTGCAATCGAATCCGCATGGCTGTAATCCGATCCCATGTTCGGATACCACATCCATACATCCATTCCGTACGAGTCCGTGATTTCCGCCTGTTTGATTATCATCTCCATTGCAGGTCGTTTCATGTGCGGGCTTGTGCGATTATCATCGGTGCGCGGCGGCATAATTTCGATGCTGTTGGCACCGAAAATGGCCAGTTCGCGAATGTACTGATCGAACTGCGCAGCATCCCAGGCATCGTAAGCATTGGTCTTGGGTCGATAGCCCAACTGGTGGCCGCGGATTTGGTAACGCGGCGTCGATATAATATTCAGATTCCCCGGAGCAGTGATGCTGCCGTTTTTCAGGGTCAATTCGCGCAGCAGTTTGCCCACGCCGTAAAACACACCGCGCGGGTCGTGACCGGACACAACAATGACCGGAGAAATGCCCGCTTTAAGGAAAAGTTGAAAACCCTCTTTCCCAGGTGTTTCCTTTTGGCCTGGGCGGGTAAACGACCCGGCAAAGTTCTGGATCTGCGTTTCCAGCCCGATTGCAATCACCGGCCGCGCTTTCTTTGGCCAGACTTTTGATGTTTCTAAAAGAATCCCTGTTCTTTTTTGAACTTCTTCTTGTAAAACCGACACTGCCTTTTGTTCCAGGCGACCCACTTTAGGGGAAGTGACGATGATACTCCTGGAAAAATTACTGTTTGCTTCTGCTGCAAACAAGTTGAAACTGCAAAAGAATAATCCGATAAACAGAAACACTGTTTTGCACAAGGAGTTTAGAGGTAGCTTGCTTTTTTGCATTTGTTTTTTTCTCCCTTTCGGTAAAATGATGAAAAATAAAATAATTATGCACACCGAGCCAGAGGAGATGCCCGTATCCACTGGAATTGCGATTGAGCTTTTGCACGGTAAAATAGAAACACACAAAAATCACAATGAGCTGTTTCATTTTCATCACGGCAAATTTTGATAGACGTGCTCGATTTTTGTTCATCAGGACTTCCTCTTTATCTTGGCAATTTCTTCCAATCTTGCAATAATTGGTAAATGCTGCGGGCAAATATCCTCGCACTGACCGCACTCGGTACACCTGGCAGCCCAGTCTGTGGGAATGTCCCAATGCCATTTCAGACGATCAAGGAGTTGGCTGTCCTTTTTGTAAAGCGCTTTAAAATTATACGCTTCCAGATATTTCGGAATTGGGATTTCAACCGGACAATTATCGCAGTACTGACAGCCGGTACACAGCCCTTCGAATGATGCTGCCGCGGAATCCTTAATCGTTTGCAGCTTTTCTGCCGTTATATTTTGATAGCTCTCCACCGCCCGGACGGCCTCATGAATTTCCTCCATTGTGCTAAACCCTACCAGAGCGGTGGTAATTTTTTCATGCGCGAAAATAAAATGCAGCGCTGCCTCGACAACGGATTGATCCTTTCTGGTTTTGATAAAATCGAACACTTTAGGATGCTGCGGAATAATGCCGCCGCCGAGAGGATTCATGACCACACAGCCAATATCGTATTTCTGAATCGCATCAAATGCCTCCTGCCTGACGGTGAAATTATAAGCGGAATAGCCGAATAACACGGCCTCAAAAATATTCTCCTCCAGCAATTTCCTGATATGATCACCGATAAGATGACTGGATACACAGATATGCCTGATCAATCCTTCTTCTTTCAGCTTGATAAAGGTCTCCAGCACACCGTTCTTTTTACGTTCGTACCATTTGTCCAGATCGGTTACATTCCAGACATGATAAAAATCAATGGAATCCAGATTCAGCCGTTCGAGTTGGTTTTCAATTTCACAGCGAATTTTCTCCTCTTTTGGCTCGAATGTTTTCGTGGACGAGTAAAAAGGGAGATTTCTTTTTTTAAACTCGTTAAAAGCCTTTCCGTAAATCACTTCACTCTTTATCCCAAAGTAGAGCGGGGCTGTATCAAAATAATTGATCCCCATTTCTGCGGCCTCGACCATCATTTCAACGCAAGCATCCTGATCATCAATATTCTTAAAACGCATCCCGCCAAATCCTATGATCGACAAGTCTTTCCCTGTCCTGCCGTGTCTTTTGTAGATCATCCACTATCCTTTTCAAAAAAACTTTGAGTAATCCAACTTGCTTTTAGCACAATATGTTTTGATCCTGTTCGATTTAATTGCAGAACTCCCGGCGTCCCGTGATACTCGCCCTCCTGTCTCCGGAGTACGCATATTGCCGGTTGTTAAAAATAATGATCAATGTAATAAAACAGGATTTAAATATCCACATTTAATCGGAACATTTTTCCTTTGCTTTTCCCGGGTAGATTTAATATAATGCTCTAAACCAAATGAACAATGGTTTTAAAACGGGGCAACCGAGTGTTAGGGCTTTGAATATTGCAATAGCCTCGGGATGTCCGTTTTTGTAAAGCAAAGCCGGGAAGAATTGTTGGCGAAGCAGGTGGCATCTGGAATCGCCCAAAACAGATATGGGAATTACCGTACCGTGAGGTGGTAAACCCTGGATTTAAAGAACGCATTGTGGAAAAGTAAAAAAACGTTTAAATATAGGATGCTCGCGAACGTTCACATTGCAAAATGTATAGAAGCTTATTTTTTCCTTTATAGAGACATTTTTTCCTGTATTTAGACATCGGTTTTGAGCGGCTTGTGGAAGATAAACTACGAACCCCGCAGTAAGACCTGAGTTAAGCATAAGTAAAAGAAATCGGAACGGGCCGTATAGTTTGTACCACATACGCACAATATAAGACGCCAAACAAGGCGAAAGCCGGTCTGTTTAGTCCAGATTAAAAAAAAATTGCTGTTGCTTACCATTACGGGCAAGGCGATAATTACACATGGCTAGGTATTTGGGATATCGAGACGTGCAACTTAATTGATGCAAAACGGCGGTCTGGTTGGACAACTCTGATATAATCGAATGAAGCCCTTATGATAAGAACTTCATTCAAGTCATCCCCTCCGTCCCAAATTGTACTTGGGCCGGAGGACGGAACGAATAAGCGGAAGCCGGACCATCGACCAGGCGGCAGCGTTTTTTATTGAGCGGGATGTTGCCTCGTTTATCATAACCAACGGAGCAAAAGAAATATACGCCTTTTCCAATGGCAGTGTATTCCAAAGGAAGGAATTAAGCAGACTGCCTGTTTCCGAAAAAGTATCTGAAGATCTGCACAAGAACCCGGACATGAAAAGTGACACAACGGGCTGTGGAGATAATTTTGCAGGTGCTGCCATCGCCTCCCTGGCCTGGCAGTTGAAAACCTCCCGGCCCGGTAATTTTGATTTTGACGAATTACTTGCCTGGGCTGTGGCTTC
>JAACEJ010000160.1 GCA_011682565.1 Actinomycetota bacterium
TGACAAACAGCAGATGCATCTTCGCAAGCATTTTGGTTTGTTCTTTCCCTTTTACACTCTAAAAGATAACGAAAAAGATAATGCCCTGATTATTGGCGCAGGAGGGGGACGCGATGTGGTGGTTGCATTGCTTGGCGGCGTTAAAAAGATAACTGCTGTGGAGGTCAACCCGGATTTGGTGGATTTGGTGAAAAGATATGAAAAGTTTAACGGGGGTATTTACACCCAAAATCCAAAAGTGCAAGTTGTGGTTCAGGAAGGCAGAAATTATCTTCGCTCGATTCATAAAAAGTATGATCTTATCATGCTTTCTATTCCCATTACCAAAAGCAGCCGCAGCATGGAAGGCTTTGCCCTCACCGAGAACTTTTTGTTTACTGTCGAAGCGATTCAGGATTATCTTGATCATCTTACACCGGAAGGTCGAATAGTCATCGTAGCCCACAACGGCGCAGAAATTTATCGTCTCATCTCTCTAGCGCTGACTGCTTTTGAAAAGAAAAATACAAGCCAACCCGATGCCATGAAACATATTTACACCATCGGCTCCGGGATGATGCCGACAATTGTCATTAAAAATCAACCTTTTGATAGTCTGACTTCCGAAGCAAGACATATTATCAGTCACCGGCTGGGTTTTGATAAGGGGAATTTGTTTTTCCCCTTTATTCCGCAACTGACGATCAAGCCTTCGGAACGTCTGGGAATTGATTCGGAATGGCGAATGTTCGACCAAATATTGGTGTATATTTCGGAGGGAAAGTTAAGCCTGGATCAGCTTGTCCAAAGTGCACCTTTGGACATCAAACCAACGACAGATGACAGTCCGTTTTTTTACAAGTTTGAACAGGGGTTGCCGAAACCCTTTGGACTTTTCTCAGCTTTTATAGTTATCGTTTTAATGCTCCTGGCTGTACCGTTTGTTGCAACCAACAGGCCGGAAGAGCGTCAGCTTGCTTTCTTGAAACCATTCGTCCGTTATCCTCAGATGAAGACTCTTCTGTTGTTGTTTTTTTCCCTGGGAACGGCCTTTATGATAATAGAAATAGCCCTTTTTCAAAAACTGACACTTTTTATTGGTCAACCGATCTTTACATTAACCGTCCTGCTTACTTCTCTTCTTTTAGGAACAGGACTTGGCAGTCTGTCCAGTTCTCTGATAAAAAAACGGCTGGCGATAGTATTAGCGATTGCTGCTGTCCTGGTTTCGGCGACAATTCTGGTTTACAGCATTTTCCTGAACAATATATTTGCGGCCGGTACGGCGGACCCAAAATTGAGTGCGGCGGCGCTTCTTTTTCCTTTAGGCTTTCTGGCAGGATATCCGTTTCCGCTTTCGATTCGTTTGATGAAACAACAAAAATTGGATAAGTATATAGGCTGGATGTGGGGAGTGAATGGAATTGCTTCGGTAACAGGTTCCGTCCTCGCCATGATTATCGGTATAAAGATCGGCTTTACTTATGCCCTGATGTCGGGCGCATTGCTGTACGCTATCATCGCAGCGCTCTCACTCTCTTTGCGGCAATCAAACTCGATGCGCTTGCGGAAATAACAATAACTTTTTAAAATAAAGGAGATTCAAAATGGCTAAAGATCCTGTTTGCGGTATGCAAGTGGACGAAAAGACGCCTGCGGGAAAGAGCGAGTACAAAGGAAAACCCTATTACTTTTGCTGCTCCGGATGCAAGGATACTTTTGACAAAGAACCGGAAAAATTTATAACCCTTCCTAAAGAAAATTCCGGTCACCACCATCATTAGCAAAAAACCCGGCTGGTTTCATCTCCTCCAGAACCAGTCGGGTTTAATATATTTGTCATTGCAAGGAGTGAGGAACGAGCGACTGTTTACCCCGGGTTATCGGGGAAGTAATCTCATAACTACCTGTGAAGCATGAGATTGCTTCGCTTCACTCCGTTTCGCTCGCAACGACATGGTTAAAAAGTATTGTTACATGTTTTACGGAAAAAATTAAGGGACATTTAAATGCACGAATCTTATGATTACAGTCTATGGATCATGGTGGTTTTCAATGTTGTTCTTTTTGGCGGTTTTGTTTTTGGATTTCTGCGCCCCAAAAAGAAATACGAATGGCGAACGCTGGGTGTGTTCGCTGCATTTATTGTCGCCCTGTTCACAGAGATGTACGGTTTTCCGCTGACAATTTATGTTTTGCTCTCCTTGTTCGGCAGTAAACTGGGGGTAACCGATCCGTTTCAACATGTGAACGGACACCTGCTGGGCACACTCTTTGGTGCGCCGGCATGGTTGAAATTAATCATCTGCCAGGTCGGAGGTTTTGTCATGCTGATCGGTCTTATTATCATGGGCAAAGGCTGGCGTTTGATACACGCTGCAAAAGACGAATTGGTAACCACCGGCATTTATGCTTCGGTTCGCCATCCTCAGTATTCGGGTTTGTTCCTGATTACCATCGGTATGCTTATCCAGTGGCCGACAATCATCACCCTGGTGATGTGGCCGATTCTGATGTTCGCTTACTACCGATTGGCTATGCGCGAAGAAAGAGATGTGGAAAAAATCTTTGGCGAGGAATACCTGACTTACCGGCAACATGTACCGGCTTTTATTCCAAAAATATCGGCTAAAAAATGAAAGGTAGAACAATTCATATCATCGGTGCCGGGCCCGCCGGCCTGGTTGCGGCCATCAATCTCGCTAAAGCGGGTTACCATGCTATCGTGCACGAAAAGCATAACGATGTCGGCAGCCGCTTTAATGGCGATTTCCAGGGCATTGAAAACTGGTCTTCGACAAAAGATGCAATGCTCTTTTTTAAAGAAATCGGGTTGCAAGTGAATTTTCTCTGCGCGCCGCACCAAACCGGTCATTTTTATGGCCCGAATTTAAACGGCGTCAGGATTAAAGCGAGGCGTCCGTTGTTTTACCTCATCGAACGCGGCGTCGCTGCCGGCTCTTTTGACCAGGGTTTAAAACAACAGGCGTTGGCTGCAGGCGTGCAGTTTTTATGGAACGATAAAATCGAAAAGGTGCCCGCTGAAATAACTATTGTGGGAACAGGGCCGAAAGCGGCGGACGTCATTGCCAAGGGAATCATATTCAAGACTTCTCATCCTGATGCCTATTACGGTTTTCTTGATGATCGGATTGCGCCAAAAGGTTATGCTTACTTGTTGGTAAACAATGAGAGAGCGACTTTTGCCACCTGTATGTTTGAGGATTTTCGCAATTCACGAATCTATTTTGAACGTGCCTTAAAAATGATGCGGGAAGTTGTGGATATCGATATTAAAGAACCGGCGGAGTTTGGTGGATTCGGAAACTTTTTTCTGCCCTCATCAGGGCGCAAGAATGACAAATCTCTTTATGTGGGCGAAACAGCGGGTTTTCAGGATGCGCTTTGGGGATTTGGGCTTCGTTATGCATTGCTGTCCGGTTACTTTGCAGCGCAGAGCATCATTAGCGGAAGGGATTTTGATCAATTATGCCGGAAAGATATTTTGCCTTCCTTGAAAACGTCACTTGCGAATCGTTGGCTCTTTGCCCACCTTGGAAATCGTGGGTATCAATGGGTATTAAATCGGCTGAATAAATCCGGGGATGCTGTAAATATTCTGCAAAAGCATCATCGATTATCTTTTTCAAAACAGGTGATCTTCCGGCTTGCAAGGCGTTGGTACCATACGCGTTTGATCGATAAACAATGTATGCACAAGAACTGTGATTGTATTTGGTGTCGGTGCGGCAAAGATGAAGATATGATAAAAGTAAATACGTTTGATGATTAAAGAATCGACTATGATGAAAGAAACAACACTAAAAGCGCGAATTATATCGCCGGGCATTGCGATTGGCAAGCCATTTTGGGTTAATGAACCTTTAATAGAGGTTAACGAAACAAGAAAAATTGATATTGATACAGAGGTGAAAAGATTTGACAAACAAGTGAATCGCATCGCTTCGGAATTATCAGAATTGTTTCTACGCATTTCCAAAGAGATTGATATCAAGAATGCGGAAATCATTCAAACGCAGCAAATGATTTTGGCTGATGAAGGATTTAAGATAAAAGTGATCAATCTGATTTCTGAAGAATTCATCCCTGTAGAAGCGGCAGTGGAACGCGTTATGAAAAGCTTCTCCCAACGGCTGGCTGCTTCTTCTAATGAGTATATGCGGGAACGCGCTATCGATTTCATCGATCTTGCTACATATTTTAAAAATCAATCGATTGAAGAATCGGGAATCCCTGACAAAGAAATCGACAAGGAGACGATATTGATTGTCGGAGAACTTTTCCCATCGATTGTTCTGACATGTAAACGACTTGCAACCAAAGGAATCATCGCCAGGAGCGGTGCACCGACCTCACATGCTGCTATTCTGGCAAGATCGTTTGCTATTCCCGTACTTGTTAACGCTTTGGATACTTGGGAAAAAATCGGCAACGGTGATCAAATCATTGTTGATGCCTATGATGGCAACATCACCCTGTCTCCCGGGCCGCAAACTCTGAAGCGTTATAGAAAACACCTTCAGGAGCAAAAACGCCTGAATAAGGAATACAAAGCAATAAAAAGGATTCGGGCAAAGACTCGGGATGAAACGAGAATCTCTCTTGGTGTGAATATTGAAAGACTTGACGAACTGCACTTGTTTTCTCCGCTTGATATTGATGAATTGGGGCTTTTCCGCACCGAGTTTTTATTCATGTTCGACCAGACGAATTTTCCATCGTATGAAAAACAAGTCAAATGGTATGAAAAAGTTGTAAAATATATGGACGGCAAGCCTGTGACCTTCCGGGCTCTGGATGTGGGAGGAGATAAATTCCTGCCCTATTTTTCCATGGGGAAACAAAACAACCCCTATCTTGGTTTGCGGGCGCATCGGGTATTTCGCTATCATCCGGAGATTTTGGAGACGCAGCTACGGGCGATCCTGCAAGCGGCAAAATTCGGTCCGGTCAGAATTCTCTACCCTATGATTAACAATCTGGAAGAAATGGATTATTTGAACGGCATTCTATCCGGCATCGAAACAAAGGATTTGGAGTTTGAATTGGGGATCATGGTCGAAACGCCGGCCTCTGTTTTCATGATCCGCGAACTGATCCAACACGTGGACTTTGTCAGCATCGGCACCAACGACCTGGTGCAATACACCCTGACTGTGGACCGCAACAACGAGAATGTGATGCCTTTTTACCAGCCTTTTCACCCGCTCATTTTACGCATGCTGAAAAAAGTTGTAAATGCCGCGAAAGACCTTGACAAACCGGTTTCGATATGCGGCGAAATCGCCTCCGACCCACGCTGGACGCCGCTGCTTTTGGGGCTTGGAATCCGTTCCCTGAGCATGGCACCGCTGCTCATACCGCCTATTAAAAAACAAATTCTCTCTCTGAATCTTGTGCAATGCCTGGACCTGGCGGAAAAGGCATTGGCGACGAATTATGAAATCGACGTTGAACGTTATTTAGACGACTTTTTTGCAAGAAAGGGGCGCAAAAAAAATGTTAAAAATAGCTGATTTTGTCATCCGACACCGCCTTGTGGTGATCCTCTGTATTGCCCTGATCACCGTTCTGCTGGGCTGGCAGGCCATGCAGGTGGGACTGAACGCGGATTTTTCCACCTATCTGCGCGAAGATGATCCCCTGGTGCGGCAATACAACCAGGTCGGCGATATCTTTGGCGGCAATTCCATTGGCATTGCGCTGATTACCGCCGACGATGTCTTTACCAAACAGAGTTTCGAGCTGATTAAAAAACTGACCCAAGCTTACGGCAACATGGAGGGCATAAGCTATGTGACCAGCCTGACCAATGTGGTGGATTTTCGCAGCACAGAATGGGGTTTGCAGGTGGGCAAGCTGCTGGAAAAGAGCGAAATCCCGAAGACGCCGGCGGAGTTTGCCGCCCTGAAATCTTACGTGCTGAGCAAAGACCGCTATGTGGGCAATCTGGTCAGCCAGGACGCCAAGGCCACCGCCATTGTGCTGCGCTTTGCCAATAGCGACAGCAGTAACAAATCCCTCACCCATTTCACCACCTCGCTCAAAGTGAAAGAGATCACGGATGCGATCGTGCAGCCCGAAGAAATGGCGCGGGAAAACCTGCAGATCTATTTCGGCGGCATGCCCTTTCTCATTTTCAACATGACCATGCTCATCACCCACAACCTGGAATTGCTGGTGCCGCTGATGGTCTTGATTCTGGTGCTGGTGCTCTACCTGGGTTTCCGCAACTGGGCCGGGGTGGTGTTTCCGCTGCTGGTCGTGTCCATCAGCGTTACCTGGGTGATCGGCTTGATGGGCCTGTTCAATCTGCAATTTGATCTGCTCACGGGCATCATGCCGGTTGTGCTGCTGGCGCTGGGCAGCGCCGACGGCATTCATCTTTTAAAACGCTATTTTGAACAGCGCCGGCAGGGCCAATCCGCCCGCGATGCCGCCCGACTGGTCTACAAGGAGATGGGCACTCCCATTGCGCTGACTACCGTCACCACCATGGTGGGATTTTCGTCGCTGGCCATTTCCGACTTTACCGTCATCCGCCAATTTGGCTTGCTGACGGCGCTGGGCGTGCTGCTGGCCCTGGTCATCACCCTCACTCTTTTGCCCGCGCTGCTCTCCTACGGCATCCGTTTCCGCCACGGCAAGGCGCGCGTCTCCTCGCACACACGGGTCACCGATAGCCTGGCCGTGTTTATCGTGCGCAACAAAATCGGCATTCTCGTCGCCAGCCTGGCGGTGGTTGTGGCCTCGCTCATCGCCATCCCGCGCATCGTCAAGGACGTGGATTGGTCGCTGTGCCTGGCCAAAGGCAGTTCCGCCTATCATGCCGAAATGATCCTGCGCGACGAATTCGGCGGCTCGCTGCCCATTCAGATTCTCATCGACGGCGACCTGAAAGACCCGGCGGTGCTGAAGACCATGCGCGTCATCGAGCGCAAGCTGGAAACCATCCCCATGGTGAGCAAATCCGCTTCCATCGCCTCAGTCATTGCCGAAATGAACTCGGTGATGAATGGCCGCTACGTCATCCCGGAAAGCCGGCAGGGCGTGAGCAACCTGTGGTTTCTGATCGAAAACGAAGACATGATGAAGCAGATGGTGGCCAAGGGCGACCAGGAAGCGTTGCTGCAGGCCAAGCTGGACACCTGGCGCACCGCGGCGCTGGTGGCGGCTGTGGACAGCATCAACAATTTTCTGGCCGGGCTGCCGGCCAAACTGGCAGTGGTGGATTTGTCGGCAACGCCGCAATCCCTGCGTCCGGCCCTGATGAAAATCCGGCAACAGA
>JAACEJ010000161.1 GCA_011682565.1 Actinomycetota bacterium
ATAGAAAAAAACGCAATTGGTTTTTTTATAGCAGTCAAATTTAAGGCGCTCGACAACTTGTTATTTTTTCCTTTTGTTACTTTCAAGTTTGGAATAAAGCTTTACATACTTGTCGGCAGCGACATGCCAGGAAAAATCCTGACGCATTCCGCGCTTTATTAATTTTTGCCATGTTTTCTGATCTTTAAAAGTATCTACCGCTTTTTTGATGGCCTGAAGCATCTCCCCGCTTTCATAAGCTTCAAAAGAAAAGCCATTCCCCTTGTTCGGATCTTCTGTAAAATCGACTATCGTATCTGCCAAGCCGCCGGTTTTGCGAACGACCGGAACCGTACCATACTTGAGACTATACATTTGATTCAGTCCGCATGGCTCATAGCGTGAAGGCATCAAAAAGATGTCACTTCCCGCTTCGATAAGATGCGCCAGCTCTTCATCAAAACGCAAAAATACGGCCACGTTTTGGGGGTGTTTTTTGCTAATATCCTTGAACAACTTTTGATATTTGCTATCCCCCATTCCCAGCACAACCAACTGAACATTTAATTTAATGATCTTATCAATCGCTTCGGCGATTAAATCAAAACCCTTTTGATCCGTAAGCCGGGAAATAATGCCGATTACCGGAACTGATTCATCGAAAGGCAGTTTGCTCTTTTTTAACAGAATTTTTTTATTTTCAATTTTTCCATCAAGATTGGTCGAGTCATATTTATTTTCAAGATATGAATCTTTTTCCGGATTCCATACAGTCTGATCGACACCATTCAGAATACCATAAATATCCTGACGTCGTTGCCGTAAAATTTCACCCAAGCCAGCGCCCAATTCCGGATCGTCCTGAATTTCATCTGCATAAGTCGGGCTGACGGTTGTTATTATATCCGCATTCAGAATGCCTGCTTTGAGAAAATTAATTTTTTCGTAAATTTCCAAATCGCTTCCCGGCTTTGCGGCTTCTTCAGGCAATCCCAGTTTTGTAGTAACTTTTGGGTCGAAACTCCCCTGGAACGCCAAGTTGTGTATCGACAGAACCGTAGCCGTTTTGGCGAAAAAAGGATCATCCTTGAATTCATTTTTCAGAAGGTAAGGAATCATTGCCGTTTGCCAATCATTGCAATGGATGATTTGCGGCTGCCAAACGAGCAATTTTATCGTTTCCAGAACCGCGCGTGAAAAAAGCATAAACCGCTCGGCATTATCAGGGAAATCTTTGCCGGTCTGAGAATCCACATATAAATCCTGATGTCCAAAAAAGGGCTTGTACTCCAGAAAATAAATCTGAACTTTAGCATCAGGGATAAAAGCGGACTTTGCGCTGGTTATATGTTCCTTGCCTCCCATTTTAATGGGTATTTTTTTTAGCCGAATGACTTCGCGCAGGATATATTTTCGGTCACTTATGGAACCATATTTAGGTGTAAGCACACGAATGTCATGCCCCATATCAAACAAGGCTTTTGGCAGGGCACTGGAAACGTCTGCAAGACCACCGGTTTTTGCGAATGGAGCAACTTCTGATGAAAGGAATAAAATTCTGAGACGATTCTTCATCTTTGGGCCTTAATTTAATATCTTGAATTCTAGCCGAAATAACATTTACACTATTATTTTGCAAAGTCTTAATTTAACAAAATTCGGCAGAAATGCAATATAAAAAAAAGGGTAACAAAAAGTTACCCTTGAATATTCATCCGACTGATTTGAATTATAATTGCGATAAATACCTTTGTGCGCGTTCAATATATTCGCTGTCAGGGTAATTCGCTAAAAGCTTTTCAAACTCGCTGCGCGCTTTCTGCTTATCTCCCAATTGGATATAGCACAAACCCAGTTTCAATTGTGCATCATCGAGTTTATTAGAATCGTTGAACATGAAGACCTTGTTAAATTCAAGAATCGCCTGGTTATAGTCTCCCATTCCGTAATAAGATTCTCCTTTCCAATATTGACAGTTATCGACCAAAGAATTGCTCTCATTCAAAGCCAATAATTCATTAAAGAGGTCAATGGCTTGTTGATAACTTTTATTATTGTAAAGTTGCAGGGCCTGGTTATACTTTTCTTTAAAAGTCCCGCCAGACGGAAAGGAAGCCGGAGGAGTACTGAGAATCGACGCAGACTTTACCTTCTTTTGCAATTCATTCAATTTCTTTCCGCGCGCTGTTAATTCTGCCCGAAGACTGGCTATTTCAACATCCTTTTTATTCAGGGTATCCTCTAGATCTTGAACCTTTTGTTCTTCCTGGTTCAGGTTCGCTGCTACACTAGGAGAAGCCGCTTCGGTAGCTTTTTCCTTATTTTGATTGATACCCAAAAGTTTCAATACTTCAGCCTCATCGCTTGTCGGCTCCGTCGAAGAAACGCTTGTTGTATCGCTTCCTGGCTGGCTTGGAAAAGCACTCTCGTCAATCATAAGGTCTCGATTCCGTGAGCTACCACAAGAACTGAAGATTGTCATTGCCAACAATGACAATACCAGTATTGTTAAGCTTGTGTTTTGCAACGTTTTCATAATGCTCTCCTAATCAATTATGTTGTTTTCGTAATAATATATATGATGCGGATCCCCATGCGAGGGCAGAAACAATAGCACCGGTGACCCTCCATTTCAATGAATTTGGAACAACTTGCACTTGAATTGGGCGCTGGGGCAAACCGGAGTAACCTATTCCTTTCAACCGATTGTCAACAGCAACCACACAATATTCAAGTCCTTTTTGGGTAATGGCCTTACCTTTTATAACCGCGGAATATTCATCTCCCTTATCCAGAGCAAGTTGTATAACATTCCAATTTTTTTCACCCGGTGTACGGTATAAAACAGCAGCCGTCCTGAGCGGTGCGGAAGAAAAGATATCCGCTTTGATTCGCAAATCATGATGAACCTCAGCACGGAAAACCGGATAATGAATAACTACCGGCGCATTCGTTTTTGCACTTTCAGGGATATTATTTTCAGGTTTTCCATCATGGTCCATATATCCATTCCTGTCTTCCGCATGTTGAGGATCAAGATCGAGTGCTGCCGGGATATGATCCTGATCCAAATCGTCGCTATTCTTTCCACCCGGATAAAAAGTTAAACCTGCCCAAGCCGAAATAATGCCGTCTTTTTCATCTCCGCTTTTTATTTGATCCAAAAGATCTGAAAAGGAATAGCGGAAATCGGAACCCACTGAAAAACTGATTGTATTCGCGAGCCTGAATTCCAGTCCTCCACCGGCCTTGACGACGGTTCCGTACATACGCTGCTTTTTCCCCTCCAGTATAATTGTGTTGCCGGCATATTTTGAATCCCAATATAAAGCACCACCCCCTATTATACTAAACGGGTTAATTTTCGAATATGGTGCAAAATTAAATTGAAAATTCACTTCCATCGGCACAGTCATTGTCTGAAATTTGTCCGAATTCGTAAACAAGGGATTTATCCTGAGCCCATCTTGCGATGTTTTCAGCAGTGAATAGTAAATCTCTCCACCCACTGAGAAATAAGGTGTGGGACTGTAAGAAAGAAAAAAAGCTCCCGCAGGGTTCAGAACAGGCTTTTTCCAATCCCCTTCCAGTCTGCTCACCCCACCTTTAAAACCTATCCCGATTTTGCTGTCGCCGGCAACGGAATGGTTAAAAAAGATAAATATCATCAGGATGCAAACATGGAGTGGAATTGAGCGAACTTGCTTTAAAAGTTTGTTCCCCATCTTGTTCTTCTTTCTCTGTTTAATTTACTGAATAAAAGATATTTAAGTTGATTTTAAAAGTCAAGCTATTTTTTGCACGTCATTGTTTGCTTATCCCTGCCGGAGTTTTTGCGATTTTCCGATATCCTGAAATAATACAGACAATTCCAAGTATAACAAAGGCCAAACTGATACACTGATTTAAGCTCAACCCCCTTCCTCCAATGGGAATGACCACCATGCTGTTTTCGTAATATCTGAAAAAGTCGATAATAAATCGGGAAATACCATAAAAGATAAAAAACAAATACATAAGGAATCCATCAAATTTCTGCCACCTCTCAGCTACCAACAACAGAATCATTATAATTAATCCATACGCCGAAGAATAAAGTTGGGTGGGGATTATCGGGATGCCCTGGAACATATTTCCTGCCGGGCTGTCGAGAGGAAAGACAACGGAAAGATGACTATGGCAGGGCATACCCCAACAACAGCCGTTCAGATAACATCCGATCCGTGTAATGAAAATGCCCAAAGCGACAGCGGGCATCATAATGTCCGCGAATTGCAAAAACGGCAGTTTTTTCATTCTCAAATAAATAATCGAAACAATGAAGGAGAGAACAACACCTCCAAGCATTGTAAGGCCGGCAATTCCAATCTGTCCGTTGCTCTGGAACGGGTTGAATGTATCTGTCCAATGGCCCTGGAATTCATCGAGGTGAAAAAAGATATATAATAAGCGCGAACCGACAATAGCGCAAATAATAATAATGACCGAGAGGTCCATAACTTTATTCGGATCGACCCCTTTTTTTTTCGCCCTGAACACAGCCCAATAAATGCCAAGAATAAAGGAAATAGCGAGCATAAGACCGTAGGAACGAAGTTCGAATGAACCAATTTTTACCAAAACCGGATGCAAAATAACCTCCTGTATTTTTCAATTAAAGTTAGTAAACAAAGCGGCGCACCGCTGTATTGAGAATCAAACCTGCCAGGATCATACTTGAAATCATCGAGGAACCACCATAACTGATGAACGGTAAGGGCAGACCTGTAACAGGCATAATTCCCAAAGTCATCCCAATATTTACGAAAACCTGAAAAGCAAAAATCGTTACAGCTCCAATTGTTAACAAACTGGAAAATAAATTTTGCGTATGTGCAGCAATTTGTACACTGCGATATAAGAATATGAAAAACGTCACTAAAACAACCAGTGAGCCGATAAAGCCCCATTCTTCGGCCAGAACTGAAAAAATAAAATCTGTGTGCTGGGCCGGTAAAAACCGCAACTGAGTCTGAGTCCCCTGCAGCAACCCTTTTCCAAAAAAGCCACCCGATCCAATGGCCACTTTGGACTGGATGATCTGATAACCCACGCCATGCGGGTCCGAGACGATGCCCAGGAAGGTTAATATCCTTTGCTGTTGATACGAGTGCAATTTCCCCCAAAATACAGGCGCCAAAATCCCGACACTGATATTCAACGCAAAAAACAACCAGAAAACAATTGCACCGCGGTGATAATATAAAAGTGCTGCGGAGATGAGTATTATTGCAAAGAAAAAAGTCCAAAAATTAAAGGCAGCAATAAAAGAAACCAACGGCGCACAGATTACAAAAATAACAAAACCGCTCAACCCCCGCCAGTACAACATTGGAATTGTTAAAACTAGAAACGCTAAAGATGTCCCCAGGTCCGGCTGCTTTAAAACGAGCACAAAAGGAAAGAGAACGAGCAAAAAGACAAAGAAAAGATTGTTGATTTTATCGGGGGAATGGTTTTCTTTGCTTAAAAATCGGGCCAGCGCCAAGACCATAACCGGCTTCATAAACTCTGAAGGTTGAATCTGAATTGAACCCAATTGAAACCATCGGCTCGTCGTTCCACCGGAATGGGGTACAAATTCAAGTAAAAGCAAGAGAATAATAAAAAATGAATACAAACCGGGCGTAATGGAATACAACCAACTTGTCGGCATCAAAGTGATCACGGTACAAACGATTAAACCGGAGAGCACCCATAGTATTTGTTTGCTGAAATTATTATAGAATTGTGTCTGATCACTTTTAAAAGTTGCACTATAAACAGTGACAAGTCCGTAAATTAACAAGAGCAAAAGGGTGATGACAAGGACCCAATCGATTTTGGCATTTTTCATCGAATCGTACTCGAGTTTCAAATTTATAAATTATCGTTGGACAATTGTGCCGCTCGATTTCAGATTGTCGAAATAAGCTCTGAACATTTTACCGGCAATGGGTGCAGCATGGGCACCGCCTCCGCCGCCGTTCTCCACGAAAACACATATAGCGATCTGTGGATCGTCGTATGGCGCAAACCCAATGTACCAGGCATGTGAGTCGCCGTGAGGATTTTGTGCTGTTCCTGTTTTGCCCGCAACAGTTACATCCGGCAGCCAACTGGCTCGCCCGGTTCCGCCCGCTTCGTTGACTACTTTGAACATTCCTTCACGCAGGATCGAAAAAGTTTCTTGCGAAACACCGGAAACCTTTTTTTCTCGCGGCGTAAAGTAGACCATTTTTTCAGCGGCCCGGTCATACATTTTATGGACAAGATGCGGCTGATAATATTTCCCGCTGTTGGCCATAATCATTGCAAATTGCGCCATTTGCAGAGGGGTCACCAACAGATCGCCCTGGCCTATTCCCAGGTTAAGCAGCAGCCCTTTTGTCCATCCACCCTTGCCATAAATTTTATCAAGGTATTTCGTGTCCGGAACCAGCCCTGCACTTTCTCCCAAAAGATCAATTCCCGTCGGTTTTCCAAAACCAAATTTTCTTGCAAAATCAGCCCAGGTATCGACTCCGACCTTCAGGCTCAATCGATAAAAATAGACATTGCAGGAATGTTTAATAGCGTTCAAAAGATCCATCTTTCCGTGACCGCTTAGCTTCCAGCATTTAAAATTTCTCCGCCCCAACCGCAAAAAGCCTTTACACACTGACGTTGTGCTCGGCGTGCATTTGCGGGTTTCCAAACCGGCTGCAGCAAGTACAAGTTTAAATGTAGAACCCGGCGGAAAAACGCTTTGGATCATTCGATCATAAAGCGGCCGGTCAGGATCGTTCACAAGTTGACGCCAGGATTCTCCTGAAATCCTTTTTGTAAAAAGATCGGGATTGTAATCCGGTTTACTGCAAAGAGATAATACGCCACCGTCACGGACATTAATGAGAACAAGTCCGCCTTTTTTATCTTTGAACAAATCCTCCGCCAAGCGCTGCAAGCGAAGATCGATGGTCAAATAAAAATCATTACCCGGCCGCGGCCGGTGCTCACCGGGAAAAGTAACATCTTCAACCTCCCGACCTAACGCATCGACCTCAATATAATTATAGCCGATCTGCCCTCTGAGCAAATTGTCATACACCTTTTCCAGCCCCTTTTTCCCGACAAGGTCGCCCTGCTGAAGAGCATGACTCTTTCGATTCAGCAATTCAGATCGGGAAATCTGGCCAAGATAGCCGAAAAGATGCGCGGCATTAATTCCTGCCGGATATAGCCTGCGCGGCTCAACATTGAAAAAGAAGCCGGGTAATTCCAGTTTTCTTTCTTCAATTTCTACCC
>JAACEJ010000162.1 GCA_011682565.1 Actinomycetota bacterium
AAGTATTCGAAAAATAACAGACCTTACCCTCGATGTCCATTTAATGATTGAAAATGCCGATCACTATCTCAAAGCGTTCAGGGAAGCCGGTGCGGATATTTTGACAGTGCATTACGAAGCTTGTACGCACTTGTGGCGAACCATCGATACAATACACGAGCTTGGTGCAAAAGCCGGTGTAACTCTGAATCCGGCAACTGCAATTAACCTGCTCGACCCCGTGCTGGAAAAAATCGAAATGGTTTTGGTGATGACCGTGGAACCGGGGTTCGGCGGACAAAAGTTTACTCCGGAAATGATTGAAAAGGTTACCTATCTTTCACATGTCAAAAAGGAGAAAGGCCTTGATTTCGACATTGAAGTTGACGGCGGCATCGATGTTGAAACAGCGCCACAGGTCGTTCAGGCCGGCGCCAATGTACTCGTGGCAGGCAGTTCGATATTTGGTAAGAAAGATATCGGGAGCGCAATCAAAGCTTTGAGAAAAGCCGCCGACTCGGTTCTTAACCCGCAAATTATGGTTTAACTCATTTAATTTGTGATGAGTTAGAAGCAAAATAAAATTAAATAAAACTTGACAAATTAGTTACTACTCTTTATATTGTGTCTGATTTGTAGATCATTTCAAGATGCGTCGTATCAAAAAGTAAATGGAGAGTGTGAAACTACAAATCGGAAGATGCGATTCATCTGCGTAGTACACGGAGGGAGTTGCAATATGCCGATAGGCAAAATCAAGTGGTTCAATGAAAACAAAGGATACGGTTTCATTGAGCAAGACGAAGGCGAGGATGTTTTTGTTCACTATTCTGTTATCGAAATGGAGGGTTTCAGAACCTTGGCGGAGGGAGCGAAAGTTGAGTTCGAGGCAGTAGAGGGAGAAAAAGGCTTGCAGGCTACCGTTGTAAAGCAAGCGTAAACCTGAAAGACATTCTCGGAAAATTGGAAACCCCGCAACATTTTTTGTGGGGTTTTTGTTTGCCGGCGTTTCTGATTCAAAAAAGGTGTGTTATGAAAAAAGTATTTGATAAAAAAGATATTGATAAAATTGCCCATGTTTTGGGTGTGGAGCCTAAATTTAAAGGCAACAATTATCGTTTCGTTGTTGAAAATAAAGAGCAACGGGGCCACATTTCATTTGAAATTTATCCCGACATTCCTATCGGTGAAAAAACCGGCAATTTAATTTGTGTTTATACGAGTTTTGCGCACTTGCAGCTCCATTTTTGCACCGGCTATGTTGTCAGTGACTATCTGGGCGAGATCACTTTTATCGGAGAATATCAGGGGCATCTATCCGGTCTGATCGTTGAAAAAGGCGGTGGCTGCTCGTTGTTTGCTAATGTAGACAGCAGTATTCTTTCGGGAGACTTTACAACAATGGGACCCGAGATCATGCTTTCAGGTGTTGCCCTTTCCCTAGCCGAAGGTATCCTGCCCGGACAAGATAATTAATTCATTAACTCAAACTCGATTCATTAATAGTACCGTATTTCTTAAATCGAGCTTTTCATGAACCTCTCGGATTGCCTTGATAGCTTTATTGATTATTTGCGCATCGAACGACAGGTTGCCCAAAATACGGTTGAAGCATACCAGAGAGACCTTTTAAGATATATTTCTTTTTTACATGATAACGCGATACAAACTCCTGAAAAAGTGACTCAGGCTGATGTAAACTTTTTTATAGAAATGCTCCATTCTCTCCATTTGGGTCCTTCTTCGATTTCCCGCAATCTATCTGCCGCGCGCGCATTTCACAAGTTTATCGCGGGGGAAAATTTGGCAGAAAAAGATCCGACAGCAAATATCTCTGTACCAAAACCATGGATGAAACTTCCCGAGGTATTGGATCAAATTGAAATTGAAAAGCTGCTCGCTCAACCGGATGTGGCAACGAATACAGGTTTACGCGACCGGGCACTTTTGGAATTCCTCTATGCTACAGGAGTACGAGTTTCCGAATTGGTAAGCATTCGTTATCCTGATATTTTCTGGGAAGATGAATTTGTACGTGTTTTTGGTAAAGGCGGAAAGGAGAGACTCATTCCCGTTGGAAAAACAGCGCTCCACTGGGTAAAAGAATACAACGACATAACACGAAGGCGACTGGCCAGCCTGGGATTATCGGGAGAAATCGTTTTTTTAAACCGCTTTGGTAAAAAATTGAGCCGCCAGAGTGTGTGGATTCTCATCAAAAAATATGCGCTGGCTGCGGGAATAAAAAAGTTTATCAGTCCGCACACCATCCGCCACTGTTTTGCCACGCACCTGATCGAAGGCGGCGCTGACTTGCGCGCCGTTCAGGAAATGCTGGGCCATGCGGATATTTCCACGACACAGATTTATACACACTTGGACAGAGAATATCTCAAAGAAGTCCACCGGCAATTTCATCCGCTGGAAACCGGGAAGGTTTAATGATCGCTGAGAAGCCCATTTTCCGCAACGGATTTAAAAAACCATCGGATGAAATAACAGAACAGAAAGAAAGATTCCAAAAATAGTAACAGTTCAGGTGTATTAAAATTGGACACAGATAAAAATGAAACCAATCGGTCGAAAAATTATTCGCTATGAATCTTTGGCATCGACCAACGATGTCCTGAAAGAAAAAGCCCTTGCAGGTGAACGTGAAGGTTTGGTTATCACCGCAAAGGAACAGACAAAGGGGCGCGGGCGGGGTACGAATTCCTGGTTGTCCAGACGCGATAAGGGACTCTATTTTTCGGTTCTCTTCAGACCACACATAAATGCACGCGATTTGAGCATTTTCTCTCTTTTCCCTGCTATTGCCCTGGTCGATGCGATTGCACACCAGAGCGGACTGAATGCCGCAACCAAATGGCCGAATGATATTTTTTTAGGGGAAAAAAAGGTCGCAGGAATTCTTATAGAGGCGAACTCGGCATCTCAGCATATCAACTTTGTTATCGTTGGAATCGGCGTCAATGTTTTGCATGAAAAAGTTGACTTTCCACCGAGCCTTGCCACGACTGCATGTTCCATAAAAAGTGCAACGGGCAAAGCTGTTGATATATCCGATTTGCTGGACGAAATTTTATCCGGTATGGAGTCGATTTATGCGGAAATAGAGAATACAGCGAATTGGCGGCAAATCATTGCTGATGAATGGTTAAAGCGTTGCTTTCATCTTGGATACCAAGTTACAATTAAAAATAATTCTCTTTCAAAAGAAGGTATTTTTCAAGGCATTACAACAACGGGTGAGGCGCTTATCCGCACGGAAAACAACATTTTAGAAAAAATTACTGTCGGAGACTTTTCACTAAAGGAGAACTGATGTTACTTGCAATCGATATCGGAAATACACAGATTGCCGCCGGTCTGTTTAAAAACGGACAACTGGTTGCGCATTGGCGTTTGTCCAGTACTTATGATCGTACCGAGGATGAGACGTGGATTCTCATGGAATCAATTTGCGCGGCTCATGGATTTAAAATTCAGGACGCGGAAGGGGTGGCGATTACGTCTGTCGTACCTGGAATGACGCCGACTTTTGAAAAAATGACCACCAAGTATTTGCGCTGCGATCCGATCATTATTCAGCATGATTTAGACCTGGGGATAAAAATATTGTACGAAAATCCCGCGAGCGTTGGCGCAGATCGTCTGGTGAATGCGGTGGCGGGTTACGAGAAATATGGCGGCCCGCTCATCATCGTTGATCTGGGTACTGCAACAACATTTGATATTATCACAAAAAACGGAGAATACCTCGGTGGGATTATTGCGCCGGGGATTGAAATGTCCGCCATGATTATGCACCAGCGGGCAGCAAAATTGCCGCGAGTTGAACTGCGTTTTCCTGAACGCGTTATCGGCATGTCGACCGAAATGAGCATGCAGAGTGGTTTAATGTATGGTGCCGTGGAAATGATTAACGGAATGATTGACCGAATCAACAATGAATTGGATGAAGAAGCGACAAGCATTGCCACCGGCGGATTGGCAAGATTAATTCTACCCCGATTGCGTGCCGTGAAATCATTGGAGCCCTTTTTAACGTTGCAGGGTCTTTACATTATCTACAATCGTCTGAAAATAATAAAAAGTCGTCATTGACGGCTTTTTATTTTAGGAAATATTTATGAGTAATCTGCAAAGTCGAAAAGCATGTCATCGCAAGGAGTGGAGCGTGAGTTTACCCCGAATTATCGGGGAAGCGATCTTTAAGAAACTGCACCTTAGCTGACATCCAGATTGCTTCGCTTCGCTCGCAATGACATTTTGCGACTTTTTACGAGGTTCTCATTTATCAGATCAATCGTTTTTATTTTTTAAACTTATAGCGAAATGACTTCCTGTATCTCCGGCACTTGACGTTTGAGTTCCCTTTCGATCCCCATCCGAAGGGTCACTTGCGCCATGGGACAGGTTCCACAAGCACCCTCCAACCTGACCTCGACAATGCCGTCATCTTTAACATCAACCAGTTCAACATTTCCCCCATCTGCAACGAGATAAGGACGAACGCTGTCCAGGGCATCTTGTACTTTTTTATATAATGTATCTTCCATTAAATTTAATCCTCTTGTTTTTCGAGTTTATCTTTGCTTTCAGTTACGGGTTCCGAAACTTTGCGTACTACGTAAGACTTGGACGGACACTTTGCAACTGCCGCAAATAATTCTTCACTATGAATATCCTGAATAACCGGCAGGTTCCCTTCCATCTTAATCGCACCGGATGGTGTTACTTTGGGTATTGTACAAATCTTGCATGCAAAACAGCCGACCGAACACACAGATTTCACTGCTTTTAATTTGTCCTGGGAAACACAACCCAAAAAGACTTTTTGGCTTCTTGGGATGAGCGCCATAATGTCTCTCGGACAGGTTATAACGCACACGTTACATCCCGTACATTTGTCTTCGATCACCACAGGAAGGTCGTTATCGCTCATGTACATTGCATCAAACGGACAGGCTTTAACGCAGGAACCCAGCCCCAGGCAGCCATATTCGCATGCTTTATGACCGCCGCCGATCAACTCTGCAGCACTGCAATCTTGTATGCCTTCGTAGATAAATTTTTCCCTGGCCTCTGCTTTTCCGCCCTGACATTGTACGACAGCAACCTTGGGTTCTTCAGCTTCCACGCCCGTGATACCAAGGATATGCGACATGCGGGCGGCAACATCCTGACCGCCGGGAGAACATTTATTTGGAGGCACTCTGCCTGCCACAACCGCTTCCGCATAAGCACTGCAACCCGGTTGCCCGCAAGCGCCGCAATTTGCACCCGGCAAAATTTCAACGATTTCTTCCACTCTGGGATCAACCTTTACCGCAAACTTTTTAGCCGCGAATGCCAATCCCACTCCGAAAAGTAATCCCAGCCCACCCAGGGCAATAATCGATGATAAGAACAACGGATCCATGAATCGCTCACTCGTTATTACCAAATTTCAGTTAACATTCGGCAAATATACAACATGTATAAAATAATTGCAAGGTGAAAAACGCCGTTGTATCTCACCTATGTGTAAAAATCGTGGAATTTGATCGTTACTTTCTTAACTTGCATTATTCACAAAAACTTATTTGAGTCGAAAAGGCGCATTCTTCTGCTTACAAAAAATATGCTGAGCAAATAATAAATTTCGATAATTATTTTGCCCCTAATGGTTTTGTCTTTCAATTTGCGATTAATGCACATTTTCCAGGTTAAATATTTGGAGCTTGATTGATAAATTTATTTTAATTATCTTTTCAGAATTAAAATGCTGAAATGTGCGATTTTACTGGAGGAGAACCCACATGAGCTTTGATACCGTTGATTACATCATTTTTATCGGCTACATTATCTTTATCGTGGCCCTGGGTTTGTTTGTTTCCCGTGAGAAAAAAGGACACCAGAAAGATACAAAGGATTACTTTCTGGCCAGCAAGGCCCTTCCATGGTGGGCCGTCGGCGCATCCATTGTTGCTGCAAATATTTCTGCCGAACAAGTGGTAGGCATGTCAGGCTCAGGATTTGCAATCGGCCTGGCTATCGCGTCCTATGAATGGATGGCAGCGATCACCCTCATTATCGTGGCCAAATATTTCCTGCCCATTTTTCTCGAAAAAGGTATTTACACGATGCCGGAATTTTTAGAGATCCGTTATGATAAACGTGTCCGCACCAGTCTGGCTGTTTTTTGGCTTCTTGTTTATATTTTCGTGAATTTAACGTCTGTGCTCTATCTCGGCGCGCTGGCCATTCAAACAATTATGATGCCGGGCAAACCGTTGTGGTGGGCTGTGCTCGGTTTGGCTGTTTTTTCATCTTTGTACACAATTTATGGCGGCCTCAAAGCTGTCGCATGGACAGATGTTGTCCAGGTCATTATTCTCGTTTTTGGCGGCTTGCTGACAAGTTTCCTGGCGCTGGATGTCATTGGCGAGGGGCATGGTATCATCAGCGGGTTGTTGAATATTATCCACGCTCTGCCGGATAAATTCACTATGATCTTAAAGCCAGGACAAATCATGATTCCACAAAACGGAGGTGTAGCCAGAGATGCTTTCAAGGATCTGCCGGGCCTCACCGTTCTTATCGGCGGCATGTGGATCGCCAATCTTTTTTATTGGGGATGCAACCAATACATCACGCAGCGTGCCTTAGCCGCAAAAAGCATCCGAAACGCCCAGCTTGGTTTGGCGTTTGCGGGATATTTGAAACTTCTGATGCCATTGCTGGTTGTTATTCCCGGAATTGCTGCTTACTATCTCATTCACATCAGACCTGATCTGATTCCCGTGGGTGCATCAACGGAAATCCTCAAACCGGACAAGGCCTACCCCTGGCTTTTGAATACTTTTGTGCCGGTTGGTCTGAAAGGTTTAGCTTTTGCAGCGCTTATCGCAGCCATTGTTTCATCACTGAGTTCAATGGTAAACAGCACAGCCACTCTTTTTTCAATGGATATCTACAAACAGATCATTCGCAAAGGCGCTTCCGAAAAAGAATTGGTCAGCGTTGGTCGCATTGCCAGCGGCATTGCTCTCATCATTGCTATTTTCCTGGCGCCGCAGTTACGATCTCTTGATCAGGCGTTCCAGTATATTCAGGAATTTACCGGTTTTTTCAGCCCTGGTATTTTCAGCATTTTTCTTTATGGCCTGTTCTGGAAAAAAACCAAAGCCAATGCAGCGCTCTGGGGCGCCATTCTCTCACTGCCGCTGTCGGCGTTCTTTAAATTCGCCATGCCGGGCTTGCCCTTTTTGGATCGGATGGGTTTCGTGTTCCTGATCTGCACCGTCGTTGT
>JAACEJ010000163.1 GCA_011682565.1 Actinomycetota bacterium
AAAATGAAGTATCTTGTAACGGATTGATAATCGAAAAATCCCGGCGGCGGCCGTAAAAAGAATTCTGCTCACGCAAAAATTCAGCACCAAAAGCATGAAATGTCTGAATGCGCATTCGGCTGCTTTCTCCGGCTGATAAAAGCTCATCCAGTCGGACGCGCATCTCCCCGGCGGCCTTGTTGGTAAAAGTTACGGCAAGAATTTCTTCCGGCTTAACGCGACCGGATTTAACCAGGGCAGCGAGACGGTGCGTCAGCGTTCGCGTTTTTCCTGTTCCCGGACCAGCCTGTACAATAAGCGGTGCGCCATGAAAATCCACGGCCTGCCGTTGTTCTGCATTCAAACCATATTCATGCGTTTCTTCCTTTATGGCCGCCACTTTAGCGGAGGGTTCCGACAAAACATTGGGGCTGCTTTTATCCGCCTCGCCCGTTTCATCCTTTACAATTCTAACAGTTTCGCTCACAGCGAACAACGTCCCCTGCTGCAGGATTTTTTCCCGTTCATCATTTTTAAAAATGCGAATAACGCCGTATTCACCGTCATATCCCGGCTGGGGATGAACGTGCCCCTTGCGCATCCTCCGAATGGCTTCGGCTACAAGCGAACCGCTGTTTTCTTCAATATCTTTCAGGGGCGCATCCATGAGGATGTACAGCTCTGAACCTAATTTGTGCAGCATCGTATTATAAATATTCTGCACTTTTTTAGATGCCGGACCAACAGAAACAACTTCGGAAATAACTTCCGGCAAGGGAATGAGGCTCATAAAAGGTTTGGCATCATCCGGTTTTCCTCCCTCCGGTCTGTCTGCCAATTCCTCCACACGGTAACTCACGCCCAGCGTCGCCGGTTTCCCACAAACGGGGCAGAGACCTTTGTGCTGCATGGTTTCGCCCGGCTTCATCATTCGCTTGCAGGCACGATGGCCGTCCATGTGATATTTTCCTTCTTCAGGAAAGAACTCGATCGTGCCCCAGAATGAATTACTTTGTTTATCTTTTAACGATGAAAACAAAGCATCGTAAGAAAGGTCTGCGTCGAAAACATTTGCCTCGCGCGCCAGTTTTGCCGGTGAGTGAGCATCGGAATTAGAGACGAGCGCATACTTGTCGAGCATGGACAGACGCCAGTTCATTGGTGGATCAGAAGACAGCCCGGTTTCAACGGCAAAAATATGCGGGGTGAGGTCATCAAAACATTCCTCAACCGTGTCAAAACCGGATTTGGAACCGAACATAGAAAACCACGGCGTCCAGATATGCGCGGGAATAAACTGTCCGCGCGGGTCGGTTTCGAGAACAATTTCCAGCAAATTGCGGGAATCCAGTCCGAGGATAGGCCTGCCATCGGAATGGATGTTGCCGATGCGATCCAGGGTGGCCTGAAGTTTTACCACGGCCTCAAAAGAGGGCATAAAAACAACATTGTGAACCTTGCGCACCCGGTCGTTCTTTTTGTAAATGCTGCTTATTTCCCCGGAAAGGATGAAATATACTTTCGCATTGCAGGCGCCGGGAACCTCTTTTTGGAGATCGCGGGCGAATTCATCCTTGAGTTTGAACAATCCCTGTTGCGCCGGCTCAAGTTTCTCTTCCATCTCCTGCAGCCACTTGGGATGCGTAATGTCCCCGGTAGCCACGACCTGGAGTCCTTTCAACTGCGCCCACAGGTTGAGATGTTCAAGGTTTAGCTTTTTGCTCGTTGCGCGGGAATAATAAGAGTGGATATGAAGATCGGCAATGTAATGCATGCTGGTTTGGCTTTGCGATTAAAGATGGATAATAATTTCTGACTGGTTTTTATATCTATAAATTTAAGCATTTTTGCAAAAATTCAAAATCTTATTCACAAAACGCGAGTAATATCTTAAACAAGGGGTTGCAAACCCCTTGTTCTACGAATAAAGAATAATCGTATTGCCGGCAAGATATAATTCGTCCAATTTTTTCCGAACTTGGTCTCCAGCAATTATTCACATAAGGCTAAAATTTCTTCAACTTGTTTTGCCCCAATCGATCGATGCTCACCCAGTTTCGTGCCGCGTTTTTCAAACCGCTCAACAACAGCCCGGCAATCCGAAAGTTTGATACCGTAATCGATTAACCTTGTACGCATACCTAAATTCTCAAAAAAACCGACCGTTTTATTAACGGCAATATCAATCGTTTCCTCCGGGTTTAAATCTTTAACGCCCCAAACACGATGTGCATATTGAATGAGTTTTTCCTTTTTTTGTTCACGCTGATGCTTCCACAAGCCGGGCAGGATAATCGCCAGGGATTGTGCATGGTCAACGCCAAAGAGGGCTGTGAGTTCGTGACCGATCATGTGCGTCGCCCAATCCTGTGGGACGCCGCAACTAATTGTTCCGTTCAGCGCCTGGGCGGCACACCACATTATATTTGCGCGAGCATCATAGTTAAACGGATCAGCCTTTACCTTGGGTCCCTCCGCAATGAGCGTCATCAATATGGCTTCAGCCTGGCGATCTTGTAATGGCGCATTAACATTGTATGTTATATATTGTTCGAGAACATGAACGTACGCATCAATAATGCCGTTAATGGTCTGGCGTTCCGGCAGCGTAAAAGTTGCAGCCGGATCAAGGATAGAAAATTTCGGATAGATGTGCTCGCTGATAAATGCAAATTTTTCTTTTTTGGATTCGCGCGTAATAACGGCGCCGGCGTTCATTTCCGAACCGGTTGCCGGCAATGTGAGTACACATCCCAGAGGTACGGCCGATTCAACTTTTGCACCTTTCGAAAGAATATCCCACGGATCACCGTCGCTCCACTTCATGGCTGCGGCAATGAATTTTGTCGCATCCAGTGCCGAGCCGCCGCCGGCAGCGAGCAAAAAATCAACGCTCTCCGCTTTGGCTTTTTCCACGGCTTTCATACACATTTCATAACGGGGATTCGGTTCAATGCCCCAAAACTCGATTACGTCATAGCCTTCAAGCGCTTTGATAATCTGATCATAAACACCGTTCTTTTTTATGGAACCTTTTCCGGTAATCATCATTATTTTTTGATCTCTGGAAAGAACGGTTTTCAGGTTTTCAATGGAACCTTTGCCAAAAATAATTTTTGTTGGATTTTGAAAAGTAAAATTTAACATGAATATTATCATCTCTCAATACTTGACGCAGAGCGTCGGAATAAGCATTCCCACGCAGGAGCGTGGGAATGAGAATTTATTATCCGGTTGCGTTCTCGCCGGCAAAAAGCATGACAACGGAACGAGGTTCTGCCGAATAGGAATTTGTTCCAAGCGGTGATGTGGAGCCGACGGTACAGAAATCATCCGGGGACTTTTTGCTTGTATCGACAACGAGATACCACGCCTGGGTGGAAGGCAATGGCGGCAGCTCAAAGACCAACTTTTTCCAGTAAGCATTTTGGATAACATGAATATAATCGCCGCTTTCTTCATGCTTTAGTGAAAAAGCAAGACTATGAGAATCTTTACTCCAATCCGGACGACAAAGCCGTGTACCGTGCCAGGTAATTTGCGGCTTTGTTTTTTTACCCGGAGAAATCCAAAATGCTTCTTCACGAAACACAGCCCGCTCCTGGGTAAAAGCAATCAACTCTTTGACGAATCGCAGCAAATCCGCATTTTTTTCTACAAGGCACCAATTGAACCAACTCGTTTCATTGTCCTGGCAATACGCATTATTATTTCCATTTTGCGTCCGGCGGACTTCATCACCCATGAGCAGCATGGGGGTGCCTTGGGACAGGAAAAGAACCATAAGAAAATTCTTAATCTGGCGAATCCGTAGTTGCTCGATCTTTACATCATCGGTCGGCCCTTCGACTCCGCAATTCCAACTCCAGTTGGAATCCGTGCCATCTTGATTATTTTCTCCATTTGCTTCGTTGTGCTTTTTATTGTAAGAGACAAGATCATTCAACGTGAACCCGTCGTGACAGGTGATGAAATTAATGCTTCGGTTCGGCTCACGATCCGACGCCAGGTAAAGATCAGGACTGGCAGTAATTCGTTCCGAAAACCGCCTTACCATTTTTGCATCTCCTTTGATAAAACGGCGCACATCATCGCGGAAAGGCCCGTTCCATTCGGCAAATTTGTGTCCCACAAAAGTTCCGACCTGGTAAAGCCCTCCGGCGTCCCATGCCTCGGCTATGAGTTTTGTGCCGGCGAGCGCCGGCTCGGATTCAATGGACCAGAGAACAGGCGGATTTTCAAGCGGCTCCCCGTTTTCACCCCGGGCCAGCACAGAAGCAAGATCAAAGCGAAAACCGTCCACGTGCATCTCGGAAACCCAGTAGCACAGGCAATCCCTGATCAAACGCCGCACAACCGAGTGATTTGCATTGAACGTGTTGCCGCAGCCACTGTAATTTGCGTATCGAGCTAAATCTTTTTCCAAAATATAGTAGGCAAAATTTGACAAGCCTTTGAAACTAAAAGTCGGGCCGTCTTCATTTCCCTCCGCTGTATGATTAAAAACAACATCGAGGATGACCTCGATGCCGGCTTTATGGAACGCTTTTACCATATCACGAAATTCATCAAGCGGCCCGAGCGGATCTTTGCATGAACTGTAGCCGCGGTGTGGAGCAAAAAAAGCAACCGGACTATACCCCCAGTAATTCGGCAAAGGGCCGGGCGCATCCTGGTCATCGAACTGCTGCACCGGCATGAGTTCCACGGCAGTAATCCCGAGTTCCTGCAAATAGGGTATCTTTTCCACAAGTCCGGCGTAGGTGCCGCGTTTATTTTCAGCCACACCGGAATTGGGATGTTTCGTGAATCCTCCGACATGAAGTTCATAGATCACGGTTTCAGAGTATGGCAAATTCAGATAGACATCATCTCCCCAGTTGTAATTTTGTGTATCTGCAACGACATTTTTAAAGGCATGGGCACAATTGTCGCCAACACCAATTGCCGCATTGCGATCATAAACCGAATCCCCCACAACCGCGCGACCGTATGGATCGAGAAGAACTTTTGTGCCGTCGAAACGGTGGCCATGGTCGGGTTCGTAGGGACCGTACGCGCGGAAGGCATAAATTTGCCCGGCACCGATGCCGCCGACAAAAACATGCCAGTAATAAAATGTTTTGTTTATTTTCGGATCAAATCGTATGACGCGGTCGGGTTTGGCATCTTTTTCATCGTTAAAAAGAAGCAACTCCATAGATTCGCATTCCGGTGAGAAAACACAAAAATTCACACCACCATCACGAATATTTGCTCCGAGAGGAAAACTCTGACCCGGCAAAACATCAAAATTCATTTCGTTTTTCCTTTTTAAAAAATATCCTGTCAAACAATAATAAAGATAACAATATAAATGCAGAATTCTATCCATAATATTAAAAAGTAAATCTCAGCATTTTCCTGACAAGATTCCTTTGGAAGAACCGGTGGTGTTCTGTTGCAGTTCTTGTTTTTTAAGAGCTTTTTTGCATCTTCTCATCTGGTTTTAATTCACTTACTGCACGTTTACTGAATTAATCGAGTCCTTTGTAAAAAGTCCAAAAATGTCATTACAAGCGAAGCGATCTGAACGTCGACCAGAGTGCTGTTTTATAAGGATCGCTTTCCCCGTTTCATGGAATACATCGAAAAAGGATACGTGTATATTCACGCACGTCCTGAAAAAATTGAACAATTCGGCGTGCTCGAACGCTGGGACGGTCATCTCGGTACCGGCAACCTGAATGCACATTTCTGTATGGGACGCGCCATTGAAATTGCTCGCGAAAGCGGCATGGGCGGCGTTTAGATACTTTTTATTGGAATAATATTTTAGGAATGTAAATTTCTCATGCAGAGTGCGCATTCTTTGATGAGGATAAAAGTACATATCTCCGGTTTTATTTTACAGCGGACTCTCGTTTAAAAACTTTTTCGCCCGCTCAATGCTTTCTTTTATATCATGACGATCGGGTGAAATAGCGAGCAGGTGTTCCCATTGATAAATTGCCCGGCTTAAATTTCCCTGGCTGGCATAAACAACACCGAGGTTTTCTCTCGCATTCATATTATCATGATCAAAATGAATCAGCTTTTCATATACACGCGCAGCTTCATTGTATTTTCGATCACGAAAATAAGAATTACCTAAAAATGTATGGGCATCTTTGTCTTCAGGATATTCGTCGATGAACATCTGGAATGCGCTGATTGCTTCCTTGTAGTTTTGTGATTCGTATAGAGCAATGGCTTTGGACAATTTTGTCAAGCGAGCATCATCAGGATTCAGACTATTATCGCTTTCTTCCATTGCCTGTCCATCCCCTCCACCGGCAACTTGTTCAAGGAACTCGTCAAATTCATCATCGGTTTCCAGGAATGGTTGTTCATTTTCCAGTTCATCAATAAGAGCATCAAACGTTACTCCATCCATAGCTTCGGCATCGAGTGTTTCTTCAATTTCCTGATCGTTTAATTCTATTCGGGCAATATTCTGCGTTACACCCGGCGCAGATTCTTTGTCATCAGCACCTTCACCTTCTTTAATCTTTTGCTCTTGCAATAAAAGATTAATGTTTTCATCGAGTTCGCCCGATGGCGCTACCAGACCCTGTTCATCCTCGATTTCTAGAAATTCTTCAAAAGGATCAACGAGTTCCTGCACCTCTAAAATATGAATATCTTTTACCTCTGCAACGATATTTGCATCTTCAACAGAAGTACCCTCAAAAAAATCATCCGCTTCCGCCGGCTGCGGTTCTTCCATGCCGCCGCCTTCTTTAACCATCGATGTAAACTCGACTTCTTCCTTGTCTATTTTTTTATCGGAAAACTTTTTATCATCAATATTCAAGTCGGCGATGATTTCGCTATCGTCCTGAGCAACCGTTTTATCCCGGCCATTACCTAAATCAGCGTCCGTTTCCGAATAATCAAAAACACTCGCGTCTTGTTCAAGCTCTTGTAAACCCAAATCAAGTTCATCATCAAAGGATGGCTCATCAGTATCCCGAATTTCAAAGAGTTCCTCAACTGTATCGGAATCGATTGTTACATCCGGCTCAATCGATGGATCAATAGAGTCGACAAGGGATTCTTCAGACGCGTCACCTGCATATTCAAACGAATCCTCATCCGTTAGTGATTCAGCACTATTTTGATCTTTATCCGTAGTGGACTTTCTTTTATCAAACAAATCTTCAAGTGGCGTGGTTAAGAGTTCATCGACTCCAATTGCAAACAGATCTTTTTGGCTCTCTTCTGCTTCGCCTTTATTGCTTTCCTCCTCGATGTTGTCAGCAGTGGGAACGGTCT
>JAACEJ010000164.1 GCA_011682565.1 Actinomycetota bacterium
ACTTGTATGGCAAGTATGAACCTGAAAAACTCATTGTCTACTAACAAATGGTAAGAACGAATCATTCCCTGATTCAATCTTTGGAAAGGGGTTATAGGCTCGTTGTAAAAAAGGAACGGAGACACCGCGCTTTTTTTATTACTTCCTCATAGTAGCTTTGATCTTTTTATGAAAATCAGGAACCGCGCGCAAGGTAAGCAAACCGGCAATCATAAGAATGGCCATCGCACCAATAGCTGCTTTAAATTTAACAACATCTCCGTACTTTTCAAGGGAGAACGTAACGGCACTCCATACAAGCGGGCCAACCACAGCGGCCAACTTTCCGGACAACGAGTAAAGCCCAAAAAATTCTCCCAAATTTTCTTTTGGCACAAGCGAAATAAGCAGTGGACGAGCAGACGTCCATGTAGAGCCCATAAGAGCACCGATAACGCCTCCCAGTACCCAGAACAACGCCCGATTGGAAGTCATAATCACAGCAGCCAGACTTGCGATCCATAAAAAAATCACCCAGAAAAGCGTCTTTTTCGGTCCGTAGTGATCGGATAGAATGCCGCAAAAAGCTGAGCCAATGATGGCCGAGGGAATGACAATAGTGAAAAACTGATTCGCTTCTGCGCGGGTAAAGCCCATTACGGCCTGCGTGTAAACGCCCATAAAAATAATGACGGTTTGAATGCTGTCTTCATACAGCAATTTTGCGATCAGGAAACGTAGCAAACCGGGATATCGGTTCGTTTCCACAATCGTTTGACGAACTTTAATATATGAATCTTTAATATTCCATTTTTTTTCCTTTTGTTCCTTTGTTCGCGATTCTTTAACAAAGAAAAAAATGGGAATCGCAAAAATAAAGAACAAGACGGCTGTTGGAAAAAAAGCTGCACGTGCTCCGCCCGAAGAAACCCCAGCCAGTTTTACTCCAAACAGTTCTCCGTCAACAAAAACACCGGCAACCGCCAGCCCGACGATTGCTCCCAGGTAGCCGAACGCGACGCCATAGCCCGACACACGGCCAATGGTTTTCGTTGTACTCACGGAAGGCATCAAGGCGTTATAAAAAACAAGCCCACCCTGGTAACTGTAATTTGTAATCACAAAAAGTACAAGTATGGCAGGCATTAAAACCGAAACATTGCTGATATAATACCCCAATACGCCCATGAGGATAATTCCGGCAATGGAGGACATTGTAAAAATAAAAAGTGATGGAAGCTTTTTCCCTTTAAAATCGGAAAAATCTCCCAAAATCGGCATCGTGAGAGCAACAAGAATCATGGACAGAGAATTGGCAATGGATACATAGGCATCCCGCTGCGAAAGCTCGATAATAATCCAGGTGCCAAAATAGAGGGAAACAATATTCATCGAATAGGCAGTGTTTGCAAAATCGTAGAATATCCAGGAAATTGTGGCGCGAAGCGGGGGTTTTGGATGCGGGGATGGCGTCATAAAATCGTTCAGTCTCACTCAGAATGACGCTTCTGTGTTCGAACCCAACTTTATGATGGCACGCTGCAACTTGTTGGTAAGCGAACGATAAGATTTATGCCGGGGAATGACAGCAACAAAAATTGCCATCTGACCATAAAAGGGTATAAAACGAAAAATAATCCTTTTGCCGTCCTCCCCCTCGACAATAACTTCCTTCAGATCAGTGATACCGGCCAGATCACGAACAGTTTTATTAAGCTCCATGATCATCAAAGAAATTTCTATAACCCGGACTTCTTCGACGATTCCCCGGGGAGCATACTGAGCAAGCTGTAATCCCTCCTGATCGAACAGAAAGACAGATTCGTAGTTACCGAGATCAACAATCTTTTTCATCTGCTCTTCTATTTTTTCCTGCAAAGATTGTGAATTATCGCTTTCTTGGGAATTCGTTTTTTTAAGAATTGAAATATCTGATTCCATTTTGGATCGTTCTTCCATTAAAAGTCAACGGCAGCTTAAACTTTTGCCAACGCTAATTGAATTGCAGTCCGAAGGGTCTCAAAAACACCCTGCCCTTTATTTGCCATGGCTTCGTGAAAAGGAACATTAAAAAAATTCAATTTGGTCTGCAACGCTCTGACAGTTTCGATATTCGGCAAATCCCGCTTATTATATTGCAAAACCCAGGGAAATGAAGTCAGGGATTTGTTTTGCAAGATCAGCTTTTCTTCCAAATCAGCCAATGTCTTCCAGTTTTCATCCATGCGGACGCTTTGAGAATCGGCCACAAAGACAACGGCATCGGCACCCTTTAAAATGATCTTGCGACTGTATCCATAATAAACCTGACCCGGGATGGTATAAAGATGAAAACGAGGTTTTTTTCCGTTAACGCGTCCCAACTCGAGCTGCAAAAAGTCAAAATAAAGGGTTCTATCTTCTTTCGTCTTTAGTGTAACCAGTTCGCCCCGAAGTTTTGGATTTATCTGTGAATAGATAAATTCCAAATTGGTCGTTTTCCCTCCCAATCCCGGCCCGTAATAGACGATCTTGAAAATTATTTCTTTCCTGAAAGGATCGACGTGCATAATAATTCTAACTAAAGACGAAAGGATTTGTCCAATTCCTTTCCCAGCAGGGATCGGAATTCATCATCCAAAAACTCGGTTGCTTTTTCTTTTTCTCCCTGGAGTTCGGAGAAAAACCCGGTCAGTTTTTTAACGGCATGAGCCGTCAGTGCGCGAACCATTCCTACCGCCGTGTTTTTATTAAAAACAACAATCATCAAATAATCTTCTCCCACATTACAGAGATAAATATTTTGAGATTCACCTTCGTGATAAATATATTTGAATTGCTGCTTTTCATGAATAAGATGTGCCATTTCTGCTGTTGCAGAAAAAGTTCCGGCACCCACGGCGGTCAGATTATTTATGTCGATGCGTCTCGTATCTCCGCAAAAGCTTATGGGATATCCATTCATGTCGGCAAAAACGACGACGTGGGCTTTCAGGCGAGAACACAAATCGTTTACCGTTCCGTTGATTTTCTCAAATGATGCTTCGGAGAAAACCCATCTATTTCCATTATTGTTGTTGTTAAAGCTATTTGTCATACATCCCTGCCCTCGTTAAATTCGACAACACTTGCCTCAAACAATGTTTCAAGGAAAAAATCAGTCCGGGAATGAGACACAAGGACGATGCTGGAACACATCCATATACAATTGCCTTGTAATTTACATTCTCATGCTGTTTCGCCGACAGTTGCAAAGATTGTGCAAGTTTCTTTTAGCAACACCTTTTACTATACGGAAAAAACCACAACCATCTTTATTATATTCTATAGGGCCAAATAATCGAATTGCAAGATCATTGGCCGTGAGCCAAACGCTCAACTAAGAACAGGGGCAAATCAAATTTCAGCATAGCCCTTTGTGTTGCGTGAATATCATATTCCACACGCACAAGCTGATGCGTTTGAGTATCCGTATCAAAAAGGACAAATGCCGATTTGGATTCTCCGTCCCGCGGCTGTCCGACACTACCAACATTGATAATGTAGCGGCTATTTTGAACAAGTTCTGTACTTTCTTTCCTGGAAATAGATATCTCTTTATTCTCTCCAAGAGAAAAGACAACAGGGACATGGGAATGTCCGATAAAACACACAGGCTCGTTGAAACAGTAAAAGTTTTGCATTGCATCAAAAGACGACAAGACATACTCCCATTCGATAGGCTCGCACGGGGTGGCATGAACAAACAATGTATCATTTTCACTTTTTTGCAAAGGAAGACCGGCAAGAAACTCTTTGCTTTTTTTTGAAAGGGCTTTTCTGGTCCACATTATGGCTATTTTTGCAAAAGTGTTAAAATAGGCAGTATCAGTTAAGTCCAGAGCCGCGTGGTCATGATTTCCTATGAGACAAAAATCGCAGTTCTTTTTCACTAACGCAACGCATTCGTTGGGGAAAGGACCATAGCCCACAATATCGCCGAGACAAACAATTTTATCACACTTTTCACGATCTATTCGTTCCAGCACTTTTTCAAGGGCCGCCAGGTTTCCATGGATATCCGAGATGATAGCATAGCGCATTACACAAACTCACAAAAGATTCATATATGCAATAATTTTATTTAGTTTATCCATGAAATCTCTTTGAAATAAAATATACCATATCAAGCAAAGTAAAGCAACATTTTTTTTAAAACGTGTGTTATTATAAAACCGCAAATACCCTACTTTTATTCTTGCTTATTGAATTTCCGTTTGATACATTCTTTTTTTTATGATATTTATAAACAAACAGGAGCAAAACGAGATGAATGAGAATAAATTTGACGTTGCAGAAGCGATCAGGATGTCCATCGACCTTGAAAAAAATGGCAGAAAATTCTATCTGGAAGCAGTAGAAAAAGCCGAAACCGAATCAGGAAAAAAGCTTTTCAAAATGCTCGCTTATGAAGAAACATTGCATTTAGCCACATTTCAAAAAATGGTGGATAAAATGGAGCAAGTGGACGACTGGCACGAACTAGTAAAAGATTATCCTCATGCGCGCCAGGTTCCGGTGTTTGGCGAAAAGGCACCCGCAAATAAGGTGGCCAAAGCCAGAACCGATGAAGTTGAAGCGATTCGAATTGCAATGAAACAGGAACGCGAAGCCATTAATTATTTCGACAAAATTGCCCATTTGGCGCAAGATGAAAAGACAAAAAAAATATTTGATTTTGTGCGTATGCAGGAAGTTTACCACTATGACCTGTTACAAGCGGAGTATGATCATATTACAAATACCGGATTCTGGTTCGATTCCCCGGAATTTCGCATGGATGGCAAGTTCTAAATATGAAAATGCCGCATTTGCTCATTTCAGATGAGGCATTTTTTTATTCCAATTTTTGCTCTCGATTCCCCTTTCCAATATTTCATTCTGAATTTTTCAGCGCAATCGTCTTTTCTCCATTGCCTGCGGTATGGTCAAAAACAAAATGGCACCCATAATAATCCCGGCCCCGATAAGCTGGCTGGTACGTGGTGCATGTTGGTTGAGGAAAATCATCAATGAAAATGAGGCAACCACGCCGGCAAGTATACTTGATGATCGATTGACCGGCACGCAAAAGGTGTTTTCTCGTTTATCAAGGAAAATCAAGCTGCCGAAAATACCGGTGCCTTGCGAAAAGATTCCGGCAAGAATGATAAAAACGAGATAAGATTGCCCCCATGGCTCGGTAAAACCTGTGCGTATGGTTTGCATAATTTCTCCACTGCCGATAATGGCGGCAATTGCAAGGATAACGACCAATATCGGTGCTGCAACCAGTTGTTCCTCAACAAAATAACGTCGGTTCGCGTTGTCATCTTCAGATTTTGCCAGCCGGCTCATAAAACGCAATCGAATAAAATAACTGGCCAGATAAACGGCAATATCAAAAGCGCAAAGCAGGGGGAGAGAATAACCATCGGTGTCCGCAAGGCTCACGAGCAGAGCCGCCAGTGCGAAAACCAGCCCCATCCAGGAAAACCATCTTACATGGCGCTCTGAAATAGCGTCGACAATGGGCGCGATAATGAGGACACCACCGCGCATAAGAAGCATTGCAAAAACAATACTGACGCCTTCAAATGTATAAGCCAGCGTCGTCGTGCCGATGATCATTGCTGTACACAGGCCCGAAAGAAAAGTCCATTTCGTCGGGTGCGGCAAATTAAAGCCAAAAACCTTGCTGTGTGTTGCATATTTCCACCAGCCCATGACAGCGATAAAGATGATCATCCCCACGGCTGAAGCCATGACTGAAATCGGCAGCAAGGAAAATCCCGCCAGACTTTTGCCATTCAGTCCGGGTAAAATCCCCTTACTCATGGTTTTGATTAAATAACTATAAGGAACGTACGAAGCAAAATAACCCAGGGCAAAAAACCAGATCGTGTACTGCGCCAGTGAGGATGTTCTGTTTTCAGTTTCCATTCCAATTATCTCCGTCAGTGGTTAAGCGAATAGCATGGATAAGTAATTCGTAAAAAGTCGAAAAGCATGTCATCGCGAGGAACTGAGCGAGAGTTTACCCCGAATCATCGGGGAAGCGATCTTGATAAAAACGGCACTTTAGCCGACATGCAGATTGCTTCGCTTCGCTCGCAATGATATTTAGGGATTTTTTGCGAGTTTCTCATGGATTTCAAACAACTATTTTCCAATTAACTTAATTTTCAAATTTGCCTTCACCCGATCGTTCAAGTGCATACCGTTGAGCAGGGCCATATCTTCAAGTTTGTCGCTATGTACACCCAATTTTTGCAAGGCATTTCGTAAAGTACCTGTGCTGCGAATTCTTTGGATATGAACGCGCTGCGGTTTTACATTTAATTTCCTGCGATCTTTTATGCGCCCAAATTTCGACATGGTTTTGTTAAAATTTGAACGATAGGCAGAGAATTGCTCCCGGGGTGCGAATCCATGGAATACGAATATCTTGTTATCTTTTTGGATAAAATAAGACATCACGCGAACCGTATCCTGCCGGGACGGCACATCGCTGACAACCCGTTGTGCGGACAAACCATTCACACGGATATTATCGGATGATAATATTTGCGCGGAAGATTTGCCGGTGAATTGCCGGGATGCTTCCAAAGGAGAATTCGCGGATTCGATGGTTAAAAGAATCGCGGCATCCTGTTTTGGAGAGACAATTTGTACTTGAGACGGTGTATTATTTAACTTCCAATCGGAAGGTAGCGGGAAAGTAAAGTTTAATTGCGGATGATAGAAAGCATTTCCTTCAACATATCCCTGGCGAGGATCGTCGCCAAAAGCGATGCCGTTAATTTTTTGCAGATATTCATCACGTTTGACGGCGAGATTTTTATGGGGAATTATTTGTTCCAGTTCTTTGGTCTTTTGCCGTACAGCAACAACACGATCCACCGGATTGGGATGCGTGGAAAACCACGACGGCAGTCCGCTGCGGTCGGAACCGGGATTCATTCTGTCAAGGGTTTCAAAAAAAGAGGCCATATAATCGGGATTATATCCGTCTTTGAGAGAATACTCCACGCCGAGATCATCAGCCTGGCGTTCATTGTTCCGACTAAAGCGCAGAAACAGCATTCCCACACCGAACTGCGCCAGACCGGCATATTGACGAAATTTCTCGGAAAAAATCATACCGACACCGAGCCCCAGTTGAGCCAATTGGGTACGACTGTATTGCACTGCTGTATGCCGCGCATTAACATGCCCCAATTCGTGTCCCATAACACCGGCCAGTTCCGCTTCATTATTCAGATAACAAA
>JAACEJ010000165.1 GCA_011682565.1 Actinomycetota bacterium
AAAAAAAAAGCCGTCTCAAAGAGACGGCTTTTTTTTCAAATTAGCGCTTTATCCGATTTTACCCAACCACGTCTTTGCTTTGCCCACGTATTCACTATTCGGATAATTATCCAGGAGTTCCTGGAAAAAAGTTTTTGCAGTGTTCAAGTCCTGCATATTATAATAGCTTCGACCAAGCATAATCGTCGCATCGTCTTTTTTGTACGAATTTTTGTAATTGAAAACGCGTTGAAAAGCATCCGCAGCCTGTGTGTAATCTCCTTTGCCGAAATAGCTCTCACCTATCCAGTAATCGCAATTGCTTACGAGCCGGTGATGAGGAAATTGTTCCCGCAAACTTTGAAATTCTCTGATGGCTGCATCATAATCCCGCGCATAAAATCTTCTCAAAGCTTCCTCGTAGCCCCGCGAGAAATCAGAGACACCACCATAAGATGCCGCTGCCGTGCTCGGTGTTCTTTGCAATTCCGCCTCAAGATCAGAGATTCTCTGATTTTTCATATCAAGATTCATGCGCAGATCCTCAAGTGCACTTTCCTTTTCTTTGATGAGTTGCGTCAGCTCATCAACACGGGATTTAAGCCTGACATATTGTTCCATCGAAAAACCGGTATCGGACTCTTCAAGTTTGTCCAATTTCGCTTCAAACATAGAAAGGTTGCCACTGTTCGACGTTTCAGGCAATCCGGCACCAGACATATCTTCCATTTCCAAATTATCCGTCGCGAGCAGTTCCTCATTCGGGGAAACCGGGGACGATTGCCGTGGACTCAGGTAATAAGTAAATCCTGCGCGCCCGTTAACATAACCGTCTTTATCACCAAAGGTGAATCCATCAAGATCATCTCCGGTTGTGTGGCGATAGTCGGCAAAGACATTTATGGCAAGTTTGGGAGTTGCCATAAATTCCACACCGCCGCCTAAAATGAATGAACCGTCATAAAACCTGTTTCCCTGCAGGCCTTGACTTCCTATCGCGCTACTCTTGGTTTGTTTGTAAGAAAAGCTAAAAACGCCGAGACCCAGCGACAAATAAGGATTTATCCTGCCGGGGGATAAAAGATTAATGTTCGCCTTAAGATCACCGGTGATGAGATTGGTTTCAAAAGTATTATTGACTAATCCATCATTCAAGAGACCATAGCCCAAACCGAGGGATATGTTGAAACGATCATTAACCAAAAACCTCGCCATGAATTCACCTGCGGGACCAACTCCAGTGTGCTTTACATCGCCAAAGAGTTTTTGAAGCCCGAGGTTCATTCCGACACCTAAATTGGAGCTTTTTGCTTCATCTTGCGCAAAGGCATTCTGAACGATAACCAGTGCAACAATCAAAAGGCTGCGTAGCAAATTTTTACTTTTCATTTTGTTCTCCCTTCCAAGAAAAGCACAGTTGTCTGTCAATTAGGGAATCTTGGTGATTAATAAGTTACAAGTGAATTAATTCAGTTTTCAAAATCTTCCAGCACTTCTTTGGGCAATATTCTTGTGATTTCAATACTTTGCCCTGAATTTTGGTTATAAGCTTCCAGCAATACCGTAATCACGTTCATGGATTCATCAACTTTTTCTGCATTGTTCATTATAATATATTGGCGCAGCTTTACAAGCTCATCCCCAACACGCTCAAAATAATAGTTGCTCAATGACTGCGAAATAAGCTTTTTAACTTTCTTCTCAACCTGAGCCTTGCTGGTCAATATTTCCTTAAAAGTATCCTGCAAGCGATAATATTTTAATTCCTTTTCAAGACTCTTTTCAATACCCATGTAAAGGAGTATCGAAGGCCATCTTTTGTAATATTGCGTTTTGGGACCATACTCGCGCAATATATATTGTTCGATAACTTTTCTTTCTTTTTCGCTTACACGGCGATGTGTGGCATATCGCAAAGAATTTGCATCTTTTGAATAAACAATCTTTATCAAAACATTAAGCGATGGAAAAAAATAGAGATCATCCATGAAACAGCCCAACCCAAAGTAATTAGCCCATCATCAATTTTCCCCAGACATAAGCAACTTTTGTACCACAGATTGCACTCTTTTTCCTGAATCGTATTATACTAGAAAAATGTTTGATAAAAATTTCAGTATAAAATTGATTTATTTGAGTTTCCGTCCCTATTATTAAAACCAACCAACAGAAAAAAAGTATTTTCTCTAAAATAAAAGCATGAATGGATACTTTTATTTTCCGCTAAAACTGTATTGTAGAAATACATAGTTCCGCAACGAATCACAAAATGGAAATTAGCTAATATAATTTATTTTTTGATGACGAATCGAGGATGGTCCATCCCAAAGTTGTGCTAATGCTAATATTGTCAGCAAATTGAAAAATATGGCAACCTCCACCCAACAGTTTATTTTTTCAAGATATAAATTTAAATATGTTTTGTCAAGGCCTTTTTTTCAATTCGTGTAATAAACGAATTTATTTCAAATATGGTTTCCTTAGTGGATAACTGCAATTTTCCCGGAACCGATAATTGTTCCATCACCATCCAGATAAAAAAGATAAATTCCTGAAACGGCCAAATCTCCATTCTCGTTGCGGCCATCCCAAACAGCTTTGTTATCCCCATCGGGACGCTTGCCTATTTCAATTCTTTTCACTAATTTTCCCTGCTCGGTCAAAATATTTAATATAACATCCTGGCTTTGTTTTGCAAGGCGGAATCGTATTTCAACATCATCATGATACAAAGGTTTGTAAGGGTTCGGCACGATCGATAAGATTTTGTTATCCATTCGAGGTGCATTACCACGATCAACAAAAAATTGAAAGCTCTTGCTCTTTTCGCCATAATCGCTCTGCGGCCATTTGCTCAAGGTAGGCATAACCCAAATTTCGGACAGAGACCTGACATTCTTTAAAGATTTTAAAGAATTGCCGCCACCCATGGTGTACTCACCAGCCCCTTCAAATGGAACAATAACGATTGAATAAATCCAGTCAAACGATTCCTCAAAAGTCGGCCGGACGACAAAATCCCCACTGGCGGTCGGCACAATTTTTTGATAGTTGGTTGCCAAAGGCTGGCTGTTTCCGCTGATAGTCAGCGTGTTCGTAAATTCGGATGTCTTGTCGGCCTTTGCATCAGGATAAAAACTTCCTTCTTTATAAAAATTTACCGTGTCTGCACGAGTCCCGGTGAAAATATTCCAGATAGAGAAATCAGCCAATTCATTGCTCAGATTACTTCCGTAAGCAACTAGCGCATTATCGATGGCTTGATAGGTTTCATGATCCCGAAATTCTTCCCAAATCAGGCGTATTATATTTCTACCATATTTCCGCTCCAACATGCGATTAAAAATTGAGAGTCCGTACATGTGTGTCCCGGTGCTCTCATTATAAGGGTCGCTCAAGTGACTAAAAAAATAGGGTAAATAGTTATAATAATCATTGATGTCATTATAAACAACATCTTCCATCCACACGGAACAAGACTCGTACAAAAAAACAGAATTTAGTGTCGGTGTTTGGTAAGAACGGTAGCCGATTTGGATCATGTGAAAAAACTCGTGCGCAGCAGTCACGCGCATACCGTCTATGCCTTTTGTTGGTGTATGGGTAAAATCATTATCCATTTCGATAAAGCTGGTATAGCCCTGCCAGGGTGTATCGGGAACGGGCTGCTCGTAATTTGTATAGCCATAGTCGGAGATATTATGAACGTAGACATCATATTCGGGTCCGTCCACGTCAAAATCCGATGGCGGAGGCTGGTAGCCGAGTTGATTAATTTCGACATCATAGACATGATCAAATGTCTCAGCAATTTGCCTGACAAAAGTGGGATCGACTGCATCATTGCCATCTGTTGCATAGTGTATTTTAAACAGTCCCTTGGGAGTTATCACTGATTCCGGCAATTGTTCTTTTGATGGCCGTTCAAAATATGGCGCAAGCAACTTTTGCTCAGCGGCAGTCAGAGTGGGCCACATCTTCCTCGCCTCAATGAGAAGAGCTGTTCCTGATCGGGTAAAACCCGGTGCACTGGTACGATATTTCTGCGGCAAAGCATTCGGATCACGAACAGCCATAAGTTGATAAGCAATGGACTGTCCGCGCGTGATCTTTCCGGATGCAACATCATTCTCAAGGCGATTCACAAAAGCGGCTTCATCCGCGGCAAATAACGATGCGACAAAAAGTATTATTAGCAAAAACAGTATTTGTTGAAATTTAATGATCGAAGACCCGTGTTTATAATGTTGAAAATTAATTTTTTTTTCGTATTTGAATTCTTATGGGAACACCCATAAATCCAAACTGCTCCCGTAATTGATTTTCGAGATAATTCTTGTAATTTTTCTTAATTCCTTTCGGTTCATTCGTAAAAAGAACGAACAAAGGTGGATTGGATTTGATCTGAGTCATATAATTTATTTTTACATATTTCCCACCATAAGAAGCAGGAAAATTTCTACTCACCGCGGATTGAATGAACCTGTTCAATTCCGCTGTCTGCAAACGCCGGGTTCTTTCTTCGGATACGGAAAGAGCCATATCCAGTAAACGAAAAACGCGCTGCTTGGTCAATGCTGAAATGAACATAATTGGAATGTAGGCAAGTTCACGAACGTTTTCCTGCATTTCTATTTCAAATTCCCTTGCTGTATTGGTTTCCTTTTTAACCAGGTCCCACTTGTTCACACCAATAACAATTCCTTTACCGGCGAGTGCAGCACTTTCGACGATCTTTTTATCCTGATCCGTAATACCTTCGACAGCTTCAATTAAAACAATAGCCACATCGCATTTGCGCAGAGCATTCATTGTTCTGACGCTGCTAAAATATTCAATATTTTCTTTAACACGCGCCCGCTTTCTCAGTCCCGCAGTATCGACAAGTACCAGTTCCCGATTCTTGTATCGTAAACGCGTGTCAATAGCGTCCCGCGTCGTTCCGGGAATATCCGTTACAATGAGTTTCTCTTCACCAAGGAGGGTATTGACATAAGAAGATTTGCCAACATTCGGCCGCCCGACAATTGCCAGTTTCAGGCTTTCCAGCCCGGACGCGGATTTTAATTTTTCCTTTGGCAGCAGTTCGGTTACTTTATCGAGAAAATCACCGATTGTCCGTCCGCTCATAGCGGAAACCGGAATCGGTTCACCCAATCCGAGCCGGTAGAAATCCACAAGGTCGGCTTCGCGTTTGTCATTATCCACTTTGTTAACGACGAGAAGAACACAATTCCCGGATTTTTGCAGTAGCGCAGCAATTTCCTCATCAAGAGCTGTTACTCCGGCAGTTACATCGGTCAAAAATATTATTACTGCCGCTTCGTTGATCGCATAGTCGACCTGTTGGCGAATGGCCTGGTCAAAAACATCTTCTGAACTTGGCACATAGCCGCCGGTATCGAGAATCTCAAATTCTTCACCGGCCCAATCGGTAGGACTATAAAGGCGGTCCCGCGTTACGCCCGGCGTATCGTCGACGATCGCTTCTCTTTTCCGAACGATGCGATTAAACAAAGTTGATTTTCCGACGTTTGGTCGGCCTAAAATTGCAACAACAGGTTTTTTCATATTTTAACGAATTCTCAATTTTTCAAAGTTGAAATGATTTCCAAGAAACCGGTCTTGGGTTGAACGATGGTGGCGTGCAGTTTGTTCGCTACTTTTTCAACTGTCCAATCATCCAGAAATAACCCATCCTGATTGAGACAATTGGGCGGTAAAAGAACGACCTCGCCTAAATTCCGACCGCTGAGTTCGTTTACAATATCCTGTCCAACAAGCAGGCCGGACACGCTGACACCGCCACCGTAGAATTTATTTTTTACCGGAATAATCTCCGTTTCCAGTCCCTCAATTTTTTGCAAAGACGGGACAATATTTTTTTGTAAAATCGGCGCAATCATGGTTCCGGTTACGACGGAAATTTTTGCAGGAGAAACAGCTCCCGGCATTTCCGAGAACTCTTGCCGAAATTCATCCAGAAAGGCACGCGTCATGCCCACACCGTTTTCTATCTGAGAGAAATCCTCATATCTTTCAGCATCGGGCAACGGCTTCTCTGCCAGGATGTAAAATTCGTCAGCCAGGTAAATAAAGTGGCTTTTGATCTTTTTCATGAAAATTTGCGATTTATTTTTTTCCCACTGGAGGAGTTCTAAAGCGAACTTTTTATCAACGGTTCTTAATTCTTCCAAGCCCCGGCGATGTTTCGTTAATCCAAGAGGGACGATGGCTATCGTTTTTACGTACGGGTAAAACTCGGATAATGTATCTACTGTTTGCTGCAGATATTTCCCATCATTCAGCCCCGGACAAAGAACGATCTGTACATGCATTTCTATTTCATGCTCTGCCAGAAATGTTATTTTCTGCAAAAGCCTGTCATTACCGCGTATGCCGAGAAGATGTTTACGAAGTTCCGTATCCACAGCATGAACCGAAATGTAAATCGGAGATAGTCGCTGCGCTGCAATTCGTAAAAGTTCTTTTTGGGAAAGATTCGTAAGCGTCACATAGTTGCCGTATAAAAAAGAAAGGCGAAAATCTTCATCCTTAAAATAAAGAGGCTTGCGAAGACCGGCAGGATTTTGATCAACAAAACAGAAAATACAATGATTGCCACAGCTTTTATATTTGAAACTTTCGAATTCGGCGCCAAACCAGCCGTCCATTCCACCTTCTATCTCAAAGATAATTTTTTCGCCGTCTCTTTCGACGAGCATCGAGACGAGGTCGTCGGCTGCCCAATATTGAAAATCGATGACATCGCGGATGGGTTCGTTGCTGATAGAAATAATTTCATCATTTGGCTGCAAACCGATCTCATCTGCAAGGCTGCCCTTTTCAATATGCAGCACTTTCATTCTGTTTCTCCGCCACCTTTTAAAATAAAATGGCGCAGCAAACAAAAACGCCGCGCCAAACTTTGTTTTCTCTTACCCCTGAAATTTAAAAATAATCGCTTTAATATACAAGTCTTTAAATCATCATCAATTGCGTTTGAGTGCCAAGTCTCTCTGTTTGTTCCAGCGCACCCAATCCAGCTTTGCATCTTGTGCCTTATCAAATCGTGATTTCGCAAATTTTCCATCAGGACGGACAACGATCTGGAAGCCCTTTACAATGCGCACCCATTCTTCAAGACTTATCTCATAAGGGGGTGGAATTTCATAAGGACCCGGCACCTCCACAGGTTTCAGACTTTTAGACTTTCCTGTCGGAGACTGCCCCCAAAAGGATGTCGGTCCGACATC
>JAACEJ010000166.1 GCA_011682565.1 Actinomycetota bacterium
CGATCGAATTTTCGACAGCCTTTTCAATGACTCCTTTTCGCATAAGCCTTTTAATTTTTTCAATATCCTTTTGTAATAATCTGTCCTTTTGCATTGTCGGGATATTTTCGCGAATAACCTTATATGCCGGACCGGTGCCTCTTCCGGGAGCAAGGTTCTGGCGAAAATCCATGGCCTGACAGCCGGCGAGCAATTCGATGCCAATAACGGTCTCAACGTTCTCAACAACTTCCATTGCTTTACGCGCCGCATGGGTACCCATGCTGACAAAATCCTCCTGATTAGCGGATGTGGGAATCGAATCCACAGAGGCCGGATGACTCAAAACTTTATTTTCCGAAACCAAAGCCGCCGCCGTTACCTGCGCCATCATAAACCCGGAATTGGTGCCGCTTTCCGTTACCAAAAACGGCGGCAAACCGCTTTGCGCCGGGTCCATCATATTTTCCAGCCTTCTCTCGGAAATATTAGCAAGCTGCGCCATGGCAATGGCCATAGTGTCGCACGCCAGGGAAACAGGCTGACCGTGAAAATTACCGCCGGATAAAACTTCTTCTTGCTCATAAAAAACCAGCGGATTATCCGTTGCCGCGTTTATTTCCGTATTGATTACTTCTTCGACATATCTCAGCGCGTGACGCACAGCGCCATGAACCTGCGGAATGCAACGGGAACTGTAAGCATCCTGGACTTTGCCACAATTTTTGTGGGATTCAACGATAGCACTGTCGGCCATCATGTTCTGCATAATTTTTCCGACTCTGATTTGATCCTTAAAACCTCTGGCTTTTTGTATGCGTTCATCAAATGCAACTTTGGAGTGCAACAGACTTTCTACTGTAATTGCTCCGGCAATATCCGCCAACTTTATCAGGCTTTTTGCCCGCAGCAACGCCAGCGCTGCATAGGCCGTCATGATCTGTGTCCCGTTTAAAAGAGCCAGGCCTTCCTTTGCAGCAAGTTTGATCGGTTCCAGCCCGGCACGTTGAAGAGCAGTTTTACCATCGAGTTTTTCACCGTTATACCATGCTTCACCCAGGCCAAGCATAACAAGCGTACTGTGCGCCAATGGAGCCAAATCTCCCGAAGCGCCGACAGACCCTTTTTGCGGAATACATGGAATCACATTCCGGTTCAGCATTTCAACAAGAAACTCAGCAATCATGGGGCGATTACCGGAATAACCGGAACAAAGCGCGTTTGCTTTCAGCAGTATTGCTGCACGGACAATGTTTGCCGGAATTAAAAGTCCGGTTCCACAAGAGTGACTGAGAACAAGATTAAGTTGCAACTCTTCAATTTCATCGGCTGGTATATGAACATTTGCCAGTTTGCCAAAACCGGTATTTACACCGTAAATCGTCTTACCGCCGGCTAGAAGTTTTTCAATACAATCGCGTGATTTTTGCATTCGCTCCATAGCGTCGGAAGCAATCTCAACCTGATCGCCCGATTCAGCCACGCGGTAAAGTCGGTTCAGATCCAAAGAATGACCATCGATGGAAATTATGCTCATAACGAATAAACCTTAAAAATTAATTTTCAAACAAGTTTAAAGATATTTTGTCAAAGAATCAACAAATTAATCTGCGTATTTCATAATTTTCTCTACTCTTATTAGAATATTAGAACTTGAGCCTTTGCCTGCACCGTTTGCTTTGCATTCTTATCCATGCCTCCTATTGTATCTCCCCTGCTCATTGGTTACTGGTAATCTTAAATATATAGAACATAGTGGAAGGGTTGATGATGAAGTGTGTTATTTCTGTTCTGTGTCTTCTTTTATCGTTTCTCCCGGCATTCTCACAAAACAACAAAATCCTCAAAATTGGCGTTTTGGCGAACAGAGGTGTCGATAAATGCTTTCAAACCTGGGAGCCAACTGCAAAATACCTGAGCCATGAAATTCCGGACTATCAATTCAAAATTGTTCCTCTTTCTTTTCAGGAATTCATAACATCTGCTGAGAACGGCTGGGTTGACTTTATTATTACAAATCCTGCCCTGTATGTGCAACTGGAAATGGAGGATAGCGCTGTAAAAATCGCAACAATACGCAGACTGGAAAAAAACCGGGTTCTGGCAGTATTGGGCAGTCTCATTTTTACAAGAATCGATAAGAAAAAAATCAGGACTGTTCAGGACTTGTTAAACAAGCGTGTTATGGCTGTCGAAAAATCTTCTTTCGGTGGTTGGATTGTGGCTGCGAGGCTTTTCAAGGAAAGCAAGATAAATCCGGAGCATGATTTTAGCAGCTTGCTTTTCGCCGGGAGTCAGGATTCGGTTGTTTATGCTGTGCGCGAGGGAATCGTCGATGCGGGCATCATCAGAACAGGCATTTTCGAAGAACTTGTTGCAGCAGGAAAAATCAATCCTATGGGATTTGCCGTCATCAACAATCATCTGACAAAGGAAGATACTTTTCCTCTCATGCATTCCACATCTCAATATCCGGAATGGCCTGTCGCCAAATTGAAACATGTTGCCAATTCGATAGCAGAACGAGTTGAAGCAAAACTTTTGCAAATGCCTCAAAATCATCCGGCGGCAGTAGCAGCACATATTGCAGGATGGTCACTTGCATTGAATTACCAGCCGGTGCATAAATGCCTCGAAGAGTTAAAACTTCCTCCTTATGAGCATTTCGGCCAAATCATGTTTATGGATGCATTAAAGCAATATTGGCATTTCGTTTTGGCCGGTATCATTATTTTTGCAATCATCATAACTGCTCTGGTTATGTTGACGAATTATTCTAAAAAACTTTTAAAGTCCGAAGAAAAAATTAAAAAAGAATTATTCGAACGGAAAAAAATACAACATGAATTAAAAGATCAAAAAGCCTTCCTGGAAACTGTACTTGATTCATTATCGCATCCCTTTTATGTTGTCGATATTGAGACCCGGAAGATACTGATGGCAAATTCTGCTGCCAAAAAGCTGGACAACATACAAGATCCAACCTACTACCAACTTTCTCATCACCGGGCGGAGCAATACAAAGAGGAAGGCCATCGCTGCCCTCTTGAAGAGGTAAAAAAAACCAAAAAACCGGTGTTTCTTGAGCATGTTCATCGTTTGCTGGCCGGAGAGGAGAGAATTTTTGATGTCCACGCTTTTCCAATCTTCAACCAGGATGGTGATGTCATCCAAATGATCGAGTACTCGATCGATGCCACGGCGCGCAAAAGAAACGAAGAGAAATTCCACCGACAGCAAATGCTTTTAAACGATATTTTTCATAATATTCAGGAGGGTATTGGCATTATCGATTCTAACGATAATATAATTTTCTCCAACCCTGCGTTTGCCGAAATTTTTGAAACCAATACACCATCTCTTATGGGAATGAACCTGACAGACTTGTTCGACAAAAGATCACAAGAGATCCTAAGAAGAATTAAAAAGGAACGTGAAAAAGGCGAAATCACGACTTCCGAATTGACATTTATTTCCGAATATGGAAAAAGAAAGGAACTGCTGGTCACATGCTCCCCGCGATATAACGAAAAAAATGAAATAAAGGGCGCTTTCGGTACAATCGTTGACATTACGGAGCGAAAAAATGCAGAGGATGCACTACAGACTCAGTTCAAATTTATCGAAATACTTTTGGATACAATACCAACTCCGGTATTTTACAAAGATGAAAATTTTGCTTACACGGGATGTAATAAAGAATTTGAAAAAATGATCGGGTTGCCCAAAAAAGATATTATTGGCAAAACGGATTTTGCTCTTACATCCCGCGAATTCGCGGAAAAGTATGACAAAATGGATCGTGAATTATTACAAACGCAAAAACCCCACGCATACGAAACAGTGGCGAAATATGGAGATGGTTCGCTCCACACGGTCATCGTCAATAAAACAGTTTTTAAAAATGCCGTCGGAGAGATTGGCGGCATAATTGGCGTCGCCCTGGACATCAGTGACCAAAAACGAGCTGAAGAAATGTTGTCGAAAAGTGAAAAGCGCCTAAAACAGGCCCAACAAATTGCCAAAGTGGGCAGCAGCGAATGGAATGTGGATGAAGACACAGCCATCTGGTCGAGTGAAATGTTTCGCATACATGGGACAGCAGAAAATAAATTAATCAGGAATTTCAGATCGTATTATCTCAATCTGGTCAGTCCGGAAGATATCGAAAAGATGCAGCGCATACTTGACATAGATTCATCTTCCCAACGGGATGAGCCGGTAGAATATCGGATTGTGAAACCGGATGGCGAGATGAGATGGGTGAAAAGTGTATTCCTGGACATTGCGAGAAACGGAGATGATAATTCATTAAAAGTTATCGGCACATCGCAGGACATCACCGAACAAAAACAATACGAAGCGGAACTTGAGAAAGCGAAGGAGGATGCAGAAAAAGCCAACAAGGCCAAAAGCGTTTTTCTGGCCAATATGAGTCACGAAATCCGAACGCCGATGAATGCCATATTAGGTTTTGCGGAAATTCTGAGACAGAGCATCAAAGACGGTGTGCAAAAGGAACAGGTTGAAGCGATAGCCTCAAGCGGCAAAACCCTTCTGAGTTTGATCAACGACATTCTCGACCTGTCGAAGATCGAGGCTGGAAAACTTGAATTGCAGCCACATTCAGTCGATACTTTTTCCATTTTTGAAGAAATGAAAACCATCTTTTCCTGGAAAGTCCGGGAAAAAGGTCTGGAATTTATAATGGAAATTGATCCGACACTACCGAAAGCCCTGATTTTGGATGAGGTTCGCCTTCGACAAATTCTTCTTAATCTTGCCGGTAATGCGGTAAAATTCACAGATAAAGGTTACATTAAATTATCGGTGGAAAAAGATTACACACAAAAAGATCATTCAATGCTTAACCTTGTTTTTTCCGTAGAAGATACCGGCATCGGCATAGAAAAGAAGCAGATTAAAAGGATATTTGACGCCTTTAGTCAACAGGAAGGTCAAAGTATAAATAAATATGGCGGCACCGGATTGGGACTGGCAATTACTAAAAGGCTGGTTGAAATGATGGGCGGCAGCATTTCGCTCGAAAGCGAGGTTGGCAAAGGCAGCAAATTTATTGTGACACTGAAAAATGTGAATGTAGCCTCGGTGATCGAAAAACCGGATAAAAATGATGAGGATTCTCCGGTTTCTATCAGATTTCACAAATCCCGAATACTAGTTGTGGATGATGTCCCTGCAAACAGACTGCTGGTCAAAGGCTTTCTCAGCGGTGAGCATGGAATCGAGTTGTTTGAAGCTGAAAATGGCAAAGAAGGAATTGAGAATGCCCTGAAATATCAGCCTGATCTCATTCTGATGGACATTAAAATGCCTGTGATGGACGGCTACGCTGCTATTAAATATCTCAAGAGCGATAACAATTTAAAACATATCCCGATTATTGCACTAACCGCCTCTGCCCTTTTGAATGAAGAACAAAAGGTAAAAGACATCGGCAGCGATGGATATTTGAGAAAGCCGGTTTCAATGACGCAGCTTTTTAAAGAACTCGCGAGATTTCTGCCTTATGAAAAGCTCGAGGATAAACGACTTGAGCAGAAATTTCATGAGTTTGAAATCGACACAATGACGCAAATGAGCGTGGAGAAAAAAGAATCTTTGCGCAAGTTTTTGCTTTCGTCGAAAGAAGAACTTGCCGGCGAATGGGAGAATGTTCATAATTCCCTGATCATCGAAGATATCGAATCATTCGGTGAAAAGATCAAACATCTCGGTACTGAAAATCAGGTAGATGTTTTGAAGGAATACGGTGAAAAAATTCTCACAGAAGCGCAAAAATTTGATATCGACGGCCTGACAAAAACACTTGATTTCTTTCCCCAATTAATAGAAAACATATAGCATGGAGTTATAAAATGGAAAGCAGGGTAGAAAACGATAAAGCACTGATATTTATTGTCGATGATGTTGCAAAGAATTTGCAAGTATTGGGTACAATTCTCAAGCGGCAAAACTATAAAATTGCATTTGCGACCAATGGCAAGCAGGCGCTTGAAAACATCAATAATATTTCGCCGGACCTGATTTTGCTCGACGTTATGATGCCCGAACTCGACGGCTTCGAGGTCTGCAAAAGACTTAAAGCGGATGAAAAGACAAAGGACATTCCCGTCATTTTTCTGACAGCAAAAACTGAAATTGAAGATGTGGTCAATGGGTTTGAATTGGGTGCGGTCGATTATGTGACCAAGCCTTTCAATGCCACCGAATTACTGGCAAGGGTCAAAACGCACGTCGAACTCAAACGCTCACGGGAAAAGCTTCAGGAACTTGTAGCGACAAAGGATATGTTTTTCTCCATCATCGCTCATGATTTAAGAAGCCCCTTTGCAACAATTTCTGCATTCATATCACTCATCTCAAAATATTTTGGAAAAATTCCAAAAGAAGAAATCGACGAACTGCTGGAATCGTTAAAGGAAACGTCCGATTCCACAAGAGAATTGCTGGATAATCTTTTGCAATGGTCCCGTTCCCAAACGGGAACAATTCAATTCAGTCCTGAAATGGTTGCAGTCGGGGAAATGATTAAAACCAATCTCGGACTATTGACTGAAACTGCGGAGAATAAAAAAATATCCTTAAAACCCCGGCTTGATTTTACGGGGGAAATTAAAATCGACAAAGATATGATAGATCTCGTGATCAGAAACCTGGTGATCAATGCGCTGAAATTCACTCCCAGCGGAGGCGAGATAACAGTCGCAACACAAAAGACAGACGGGACTGTAGAAATCAGCGTGAATGATACGGGTGTTGGTATAGCACCTGAAATGATCCCCAAGCTTTTTTCAGTAGCCGATAAGATTTCCACTGTGGGAACAGCGGGAGAAAAAGGCAGCGGCCTGGGACTCATTCTCTGCAAAGAATTTGTTGAAAAGCATAGCGGAAAACTTGTCGTGGAAAGCCGTGTTGGTGAGGGAAGTTCATTCAGGATTCAATTACCGGCAAATGGTTCATAGAACGAAAGAAATTAAAGTTCTATAACAAATTCGTAAAGTCGAAAAGCATGTCATCGAGAGGAGCGGCTGTTTACCCCGAATTATCGGGGAAGTGATATACTTATTAAGGGTTAAAATGTAACAAATACTTGTTATTGCGAGAAGAGAGGAACGAACGACGAAGCAATCTCATAACTGACTGTAAAGCATGAGATTGCTTCGCTCCACTCCGTTTCGCTCGCAATGACAGTGTTAAAAAGTATTGTTACAAACTAACCCTTAATAAGTATA
>JAACEJ010000167.1 GCA_011682565.1 Actinomycetota bacterium
TTTATCAAAACGCACCAGGTCAGGCTTTTGTTTAAAGCGGTAATAAAAAATTTGCTCTCGCCGGGCAATGGGCAAACGAATCGCCAGTTTTTTCCGGCCCGCTGTAATTTCAAGCGGCAGCGAGAGCTGGAAAATACCCGTAAACTCATTCTCCTCCTGGGTCTGCTTCACGTGCAAAACCATCGTTTTTGAAGCTTCAGTCCACTCCCATGAAACCTGGAAGTTCGGATGCCCGGCACCATAAACCCATTGTTTGAAAAATTGACCGAGATCTCTGCCCGAGGCTTCTTGCATGGCCAGACGAAAGTCTTCACTTTCCATGCTTTTGAATTTAAACTTGTCAACATAATACTGAATCCCCTTTTCAAAAACATCATTCCCAAGTTCATAGCGCAGCATGTTCAGAATAGCCGCACCGCGGCTGTATGCGGTTCTTCCGGAAAGATCGACAGGAGTAAACGGATCATCCGCAGCTTTGACTTTACGATCCGCGAAAAGAGATCGGTTTTGCCGCAACCGACGCATGCGAAATTCATCAATGCCGTATTCATGTTCAAAAAAAAGATCGGTAAAATAAGTTGCAAAACCTTCCTGCAGCCACATTTGCGGCCACTCTTTGATTGTCAACAAATCCCCAAACCACTGGTGCGCCAATTCATGGGCGATGAGCGCATCCGGTGAGTAATTCGGAACCGCACGCTCATCGTGAAAGATACGCGAGTTCAGCGTTGTTGCCGAAATATTTTCCATACCTCCATACTTGAAATCCTGAACCGGCGTCTGATCGTATTTTGCGTAGGGATAGGGACAAATATAGTCACTGAAAAAATTGATCATTGTCGGTGTGTGGCCAAAAACAAGATCAACATTTTCATTCTTTCTGTACGCAGGAATATTATAATGCAGCGGCACACCGCGCACGGTATCGCTAATTGTAACATAATCCCCCACCACAATGGACACAAGATACGCGGCCTGTTCCTGATTCATTTTCCAGTGAAATGTTTTTTCGTCGCGCTTTTTATCATCAGTTATGCCTGCCAAAGTCCCATTGGAAATGACGCGTAAATTTGCCGGGACAGTCGCATTTATTTCCGTCGTCATTTTATCACCAACCGAATCGAAACAGGGAAACCAGTAGCGGTTATCTCTGCCCTCTCCCTGACTCCAAATTTGCCGGGGCATATCCGGAATGTCTTTGTTGGGCAAGAAAAAATAAAGACCGCGGTCGGGTTTTGCCGTATAGTTGATGGTTGTGCGAACAATTTTTCCGGGTTGGTATTTCCGATCCAGTTTGATTTTGAGCAAACCGTCCGCCTGTGAAAACCGGAGAGCGCGCGGGCCGCTTTTAACCGAGGAAATCGTCATGGTTTCGGCGTGGAGGATGAGAGTGTCAAAATCCCGAACGAGCGGCGTAACCTGCAGCGTTGCCTCACCAATGACGGCTTTTTCAGCAAAATCAAAACGCAGGTTCAGACGGATGTGCTGCTGGTCATAGTTGCGTGTTGAATTGTTTAAAACGAATTTATTATTTTCACCAGCGAAGGAATTGAGGATAAAAAAGAAAGAGAAGAGAATCGCGAGAACTTTTTTCATCGTACCTGCTCCAGGAGGTCTGTCATTTTCATATCATTAATATACTTGAAGATTCAAATGTAACAAATACTTGTCATTGCTAGGAGTGAAGAACGAACGACGAAGCAAGCTCATAACGGCCTGTAATGCATGGGATTGCTTCGTTTCACTCCGTTTCGCTTGCAATGACATGGCTGAAAAGTTTAGTAAAGCTGCTTGTGTCACCCTTCACCAAGGATGTCGTCTTTGATTTTCAGCATATATTCAAAAGCCGCATCATGTTCGTTGGGAATGTCGCCTTCCAGGATGGCTTCTTCGATCGCCTTTTTAATTTTGCCGACCATTGGCCCGGGCTGAAGACCGCACGTTTGCATGATTTCATCACCGCGTACGGGCGGTTGGAACTGCCGCAGTTGATCTTTCGCTTCGACCTCTTCCATGCGCTCAACGACGTGATCAAAATTGGCAAGATGTTTGGCAACACGTTGGGGATTTCCGGACGTTATATCGGCACGACACAAAACCATGAGGTCATCCACGTCTTCACCGGCAAAAAACAGCAATCGACGAATGGCCGAATCCGTGACGCCTTCTTCCGCAAGATGAATTGGCCGAAGATGCAGGCGGATCATTTTTTGCGTATATTGCAATAATCCATTGGAAATTCGCAGCCGCCTGCCGATACTTTTCATCATCCTTGCGCCAAGATCGTCGTGTCCGTGAAATGTCCAGCCCGTACCGGGCTTGAATTGCTTGGTCGACGGCTTGGCGACGTCATGGTAAAGAGCAACAAACCTGAGACGGAGATCGTCGCTGACAGCCGCTACATTATCGATAACTTTGAGGGTATGATAAAAAACATCCTTGTGCCGATAGCCTTCCATCTCCTCCACGCCTTTTAGTGCCGCGATTTCAGGCAAGATAATCTCCAGCACACCCGTCTCATCCATGAGATGAAAACCACTGGAAGGTTTTTGGCTGGCAAGAATTTTCATCAACTCATCGGTGATTCGTTCCTGAGAAATTATTTTGAGCCGGGCAGCCTCTTTTTTGAGACCCGCTTTTGTGGTCTTGTTCAATTCAAATTGCAATTGGCAGGCAAAACGAATAGCGCGCATAATTCGCAGGGGATCATCGAAAAATGTTTTCTTGGGTTTGAGGGGCGTTCGGATTATTTTATTTTGCAAATCCATCTGCCCATCGTACGGATCGATAATTTCGCCGAAATGTGCATCATTCAAAGCCACGGCCATTGCATTAATGGTAAAATCACGGCGGGACAGATCAGCCATTAAATCCGCGCTTTGCACGGTTGGCTTTCGCGAATCGCCGCGATAGCTTTCAGCGCGCGCGCCTACGAACTCCAGAACCTGATCGTTGCAAACGATCATGGCTGTGCCGAATTTTTTATAAATCGTAACCTGGGTGGCATTTAAGCGCCGGGCCACTTTCTTCGCAAAATAGGGGCCGTCACCAACGACGACAAAATCCAGGTCTTTACTTTCCTTGCCCAGCAGCACGTCGCGAACATATCCACCGACGACATATACTTTGACATTGTTCTCATCGGCAACATGTCCGATTGTTTTAAAGAGCGTATTTGAAAAATGTTCTTTATTCATAGAGTCTAAACTTTACCCGATCTGAGGATTGCGATAATCAGTCCAACACCCATAATGCCCGCGAAAACAAAGCCCAAAACACCAAGCACCGGGAAACCAAACAGCAAGGGTCCTTTATTGAAAATCATGACCAACGAAGATGCGAGAATGAGAGAAGCGATAATCAGGCTAAACGACAGACGATTAAAAGAGCGATCCATGTCATTCCTGAGTTTATCCAAACCACGATGTTGTAGTTCAATAGACATCCGGCCGCGACGCATGCGCCTTAAAATCAGTTCCAACTCATGCGGCATCATTTTGAGCAAATCGTAAAAATCGCGTATACTTTTGCTCGACTCATAGCCGATTTTTCCCGGATCCAAGCGTCGATAAAAAAACTTTTTTATATACGGTCTGACTTCTTGCAGAAAATCATAGTCAGGGTCCAGTTTTCTGCCCAAATCTTCGTAAGTACCGAGCGTCTTCCCGAGCAAAAGCAGGTTGGAAGGCAGCCGCATTTGATGCCGGGAAAATATTTCCATCCCTTCGCGCATAATTTGCTTCATGTCCAATTTCTTCAGGGGTAAACCATAGTAGCGGTTGAGAAATTCCGAAAGTTCGAAGCGCAAAGAGGTCGTGTCGGCCTCGATATCAACAGCCCCAAGATTTACAAACACGCGAATGATCAACTCGATATCCCGCCGCCAGAGCCCGATGATCAAGTCGGAAAATTCGTCGGATAACCATTCGTCAAGGCGTCCCATGATACCAAAATCAATGGGAGCAATTTTTCCGTCCCGGGTTAAAAACAGATTTCCCGGATGCGGGTCGGCGTGAAAAAAGCCGTCTTCAAAAATTTGTTTGAGAATAAACTGCGTTCCGATATGAGCGATTCTTTTAAAATCCACTCCTGCAGCGCGCAATTTTTCCAAGTCGGAAATTTTAATGCCGTCGATATATTCGAGCGTCACAATTTTTGAGGTGCAGTATTCCCAATATACTTTTGGGACTTTGACATCGGGTTTGTTTCTAAAATTTGCGCCAAATTGTTCAATACTGCGCGCTTCGTTGCTAAAGTCGATTTCTCGTTTCATCGACCGGCTCAGTTCATCGACCAGATTCACCGGATCATAACGCTGGCTTTCCTCGATGTAACGTTCAATCAACGTTGCCAAATTGTGCAAGATATCCATGTCCGTTGCGATCAGGCGGGCAATACCCGGGCGCTGCACCTTGACCACAACCAGTTCTCCGGATAAAAGCGTCGCGCGATGTGCCTGTGCAATAGATGCGGAAGCAATGGGGATATCGGTAAAAGAATCAAAGAGCGTGTCCAGAGACCCGTCGAGTTCCTTCTCCACAAGAACTTTGACTTGTTCAAACGAAACGGGTTTGACTTCATCCTGTAATTTGGACAACTCGTCAATGATTGACGGCGGCAGGAGAAAAGAACGGGTGCTCAGGATTTGCCCGACTTTGATAAACGTTGGTCCTAATTCTTCCAGGGCCATCCGCAATCGTTGTCCTGCCGGGTGGGAATGATCGAGTCGCGGTTCTTTCCGTCTCAGTCTCCCCACAATCCTGAAACGCGATCGCATTTCCAGGCGGTCAAAAATATCGGCAAAACCATATTTGATGAGGATTCGGATAATCTGCTGATACCGACGGAAATTGCGGTACCCTTTGTCGACGCGAAGTAATTTCAAAGTTTATCTTTTCGAATTATGATTTAGAGTTTCTCAATTTATTCAATTCCGAAGCAGCCTTTTCCAGTCCCTTTTCATTGTACTCGACAGCAAATTTCTCCCGCAATTTGGTTGCTTCCTCGTGTGATTTTTTTTCAATTTTATCCGTTCGCAGCAGGTCAACAATTTGCGCCCGTGCATTATTCAAACTCTTGTTGCCAAACATTTTTCTGTTCGCCTGATAATACGCGGCGACCTCTGCATCTTTTACTTCGATCCGCTTGTACACCAACAAATTTTTGAGATGTTGCAAAATAATTGTGTTTTTAGCAAGCTCTGCCTCCCGAATGAACTCGTTCTTTTTATCCAGTCCCAGCCTTTTCGCTTCCTCATACATCAAATCCTGGCTGACGGATTTATAAATAAAATCAACGACATCTTCTTTGTATTTTAGCCGATGGCGCAGCACTCGCGGCGTAGAATTATAAACGCTGATGAAATCTTGCACTGTCCACTTGCCCCCGGTAAAAGTTACAAATATTTTATCGAGTTGAGACTTTTTCAATTTGCTGTCGATGAGCACGGGAAGCCCGGCCTTGTCGGAATAGATGTTCAGGATTTCCGGGATGAGCGATGCATTATATTGCAAATTGTATTTCTTGTAAAGTCCCGCAATATAGTTTTGCACAAAGTCATCCAGCTTTATTCGTTGAATCCTCTGTTCGATGGATTTCCTCACGCTGTCAAGAGGTTCACGTTTTCGATCTTTTTTATCCAAAAGTTTAACGATATGATAACCGACGATTGTCTTAATCGGTTTTGAGATTTGCCCTGGTTCCATTTTAAAAACAATCGAATCGAGGGCCAGTCCCATAAAACCCCAGGACATATAGTTTCTTAATTCCCCGCCTTTGCGTGCCGTCCGTGTATCCAGTGAAAATTTAAAAGCGAGCTGAGAAAAATCACCTCCCTTTTGCAGGACGGTATAAAGCGAATCCGCCAGTTTTTTTGATTTAACCAAAATATAGGCAAACCTGATTTTATTATCCAGATGATTGTAAAAGTCCTGTATCTCTTTTTCCGTAACAGGGAATTTATCAGGAATGATTTTTTGATAAAGAAGGCCATTGCCACGCGTTAATATTCTTTTTTTCTCCTGCTCAATCTGCCTGATAATGGAACTATCCTGGTCATAGCCCCTTGCATAACCCTCCGCCTGGAATAATAAATTATCAACTAGAAATTTATTGGCGAAATGTTTCAGGTCCTTTGCGGAAAACCGGGAAAAATTCTTATAGTCGCTGCTCATTTGAAGCTGCTGAATAAACGTTGCAACATCCATTTTTTGATCACCAACGCTTATAACAACCAATGACTCCTTTTTTGCACAACTCAGAACTAACAGCAGCATGATAAAAGCAAACAGGTACCGGGTAACAGCACGAGCATTCATAGGTGACTCCTAAAAAAAAGCAAATAATTATCAAATTATTTTATATCATTCGGTTAAAATAATATTTAATTTCAGAGAATGCAAGAGACTTTTCGGGCATAATAATTTTGACCCTATTTAGCCCGTTGAACCGCCCGCGGATGTACCGAAGCCATACACCGGCAAATGAAAGCGGAGCGCAAAAGATGGGCAACAATTCTCGAAGCAGAAGGGCTGAAAAAAGCTGCTGTTCTGAAAGCGGAGGGAAATGACATTCATAAAGCGACTAAAGTCGTCACTACAAGGCAAGGCCATTATTTCATAGCTGATTTTTTTACAACAACACTCAACTTGAAGTGAATATCATCATAAATCAGTCTGTCACCCAATTTCTGAAAAAACTTTCCCGAGTTGTAGCGAAGGCCCCACTTTGTTCTGTCAATAGCAAATGCGGCGTTCAGTTTATATCCTTTTTCAATTTTGGATAATACCGCAGGGAATTGGATTTCGTGGGTAATCCCCTTAATTGTCAGATTGCCGGTGACGCGATAGGTGGTATTCCCCGATTTGAGCGGTATAACCTTGGTGATTTTAAAGACTGTGACTGGATATTTCTCGACGGCGAAAAAATCATCTGATTTGAGATGCTTGATCAATTTATTGCGCATCATTTCCTTTTTCAAATCCAAATCCGTGATCGTCGTCATATCGATTTGAAAGCTTCCGCTTTCCACGTCATTGCCGTTTATTGTCACAGAACCGTCTTTAATCGCAACTGTTCCAAAGTGTTGACCGGTAACTTTTTTCGCCTTCCACTCCAGTTTACTGTTTTGCGTATCGAGCACGTACGTTTCACTTGCCGGTACCGACGAGGCAAACAAAAATGCAAAGAGACCAATGGCGAAAAATATTTTTAAAATGAATGAAAATTTCA
>JAACEJ010000168.1 GCA_011682565.1 Actinomycetota bacterium
TGGCGCCGGGGTGAGCCATGGCCCCGGTATCCAGGATAACGATCAGCGGCTTGCCTTCGAACTGTTGCCAAAGTCCGTCGAAACGTGGATTCCTCAGGTAATTCCGGTAAATCCAGTCTAATTCTTCATTCAACGCCTGCATGGTTGCCGGCGGCCCGTTGCTCAGGCCGGGCATGAGAGCGACTTTTGGCACGGGCAAACCTTCCTCGCGCATTTCGGCCAGCGTTTCCAACAAAAGCTGCGTGGCATGCAGAATCATGTTGGTGTGCGGTTTGCGCTCGTGCCAGTGTTTGCATGCCCAGATATGATTCGACCAATCCGGCAGGATAAAATCGACGCCAATATCCATGAACCAAAGTATATGCTGTCGAAGAGCATCGCGATTATAGGAATCGTAAAAACCGATGACCGGGACGGCTTGCGCCGTGGCCCATCCTTTGGCTCCCCTGGTAAACCAGGACTCCCATTGCATGCCAAACAGGGCGGCAGAGGTCTTTGGTGAAAACTCACGGCGCATGACTCTTAGTTTAAGGACATTGCTGTGAATGCCCTTGCTGATCATTGGGTGACCGGCCATGAGCACATCCTGGTTTTTTAAACCCATCCAATGGTTTGTGTCCGAAGGGACGGCGACTATCTCGATATGCGCCGGGCCCGGGTTGGGCAACGGCAGCAGGAAAATTGCGTTTCCGTCCATACCAGGACGTTCATGCGATCCCCACCGGCGCTGGTTGACGAAAGGAAGCAGAATGTAATCCCGCGCTTCTCCGTCGGCAGGTTGGAATTTCGCAGTGACCACCACGGAACGGCCCATGGCGACTGTAGAGCGATCAGCGGAAATGCTGATTTCCCCGGCGACCCGTTCGGGTTGACGATCCGGCTGGGGCGCTTTTCCGCTCTCTGCCTTTTCAGGCACGGGAAATCGACGTTGCAGCATTGGATCATCGATGTCATCCATTGGAAAATATAAAGCCAAATCCTTCAAGGCGATGACCGTAAAATCGTTATCCTTTAGGTAGCGCATAAAGCTCGCAAATTTCTCCGGGTCGGTGTGCACCCAGGGATGGGCGACATCCGGCACGCCATGAAATTGCAGGATGACGGCCCTGCCTTTTTGCGCCCGACCGACGACTGTCTTGAAATAGTCCAGAGTCCATTCGGGATAAGCGTCGGCGGACGTCGGTATGAGCAGTGGGTTGTGTTTTGTCGGGTCGAAAAGCGGGCCCAGTTTCATCTTGCCATACGGGATTTCCGGTTGCATACCGCGCCGCGCAAATTTGTAGCCATTCTTCCGCAAGACCTGCACGGCTTCCGGGCCAAAGTTATTGCCGGGGTAGGCAAAACTGACCGGTCTGGGAATGCCCTGTTTTTGCAACTGCTGTTCTATCTTTTCCAGCTCGCCCTGCAAACGCCCGGCTTGCTCCGGTTTATCGACGGGTAAATGCGACCAGGTATGGTTGCCGATCTCAAAGCCCATTTTGTGCAGGTCCGCCACATCCTGCCAGTTCATAAAATTGGTCGTGTCGGTCATCCAGCACTGGGTGATGAAAAACGTGGCGCCAAAGCCCAGTTCTTTAAGCAACGGCCCGACAAAAGTGCGGTGGGATTTGACGGCATCGTCAAAAGTAAGGACAATTATTTTTTCATCATCCATTTGAGCAGCATGTCCCAAAATCGGGAATGTTAATACGACCAACAAAGCAAATACTAATTTGTTTACATACTTGTTCAAATCGATCATATTATTTTTCCCTTTTTGTGGAAATGATTACAAATAATTGAACTGTTGACTCGAATTGCAAAGCGGTTGATTTAAACTTGCAAATTATTTTGTATAACAGCAACACATTGAAAACTTTGTAACCCAGACGAATCGAGTACTCGAAGCGACATTCTTTATCACTTTTCCAAACTATCCCAAAGCCCGTAAATATTCATGGCAATGACATCCGGTAAAATGAACATGCCGCCGTAATTTCCGGTGGTGCTGTTGTGCGTGTCGGCAAAGCAATAGTCGTATTCGCCGCGCGTATAGCCTTCGTATGTCGCGGGAAGGTTATGGGGACGCCAGTTATCATCTTTGTGATCGATCATCCAGCGCATTGCTGCGATGGATATTCCTTCGTGAAATCGTCGCCAGTCAATTTCAGGATCAATTTTATCCCAATGAATGCCATGTGCAACTGACATTGCAAAGATACTCAGCACTTCCCACTGCACGTGATCCCGAACCCAGTTGGCGAAATACCAATCGCTTGAACATAAACAGGGCTTGGTGTTGTACATCATCGGAACGTCAGCAGGCTGCCAGAGGTGTGTAAATGGAATGATCGAACGCAGCCAATAGACGGCTTTTTCCTTATAGCGTTCATCTCCAAAGGCCTGATAACCGGCATAAAAAGCCAGCGCCGCATGACCGGCGGCGAGCAGGTTTGGCGCATGCAATGGGGTTTCCCAAAAATCGCCGCCCTCGGGCCGCGTCATGGGCATGCAGTATTCCAGCGCTTTTCCGGCCGCATCCTTATATTTCCGTTCTCCCGTTTTTTCCGCAATATCCAAAAGTTCCGGCACGGGCGTCACGCAGAGGTCAAGCGCCGTATCGTTTGCCAGCCCCATCAACTCAACAAAAGAACGGGCAATCAGGAAATAATCCTCCTGATTTTTGATCCTCCGCATCGACCAGAACCCGATACCGGTGACAAAGGCAAAATATACAGCACTTACGACTAAATCTATTATCTGCAATCCGAACACAGCGATATTGTCTTTCTAAAAAACGCAAACGAGAACTACAAAACAGCTCCGGCAATGGAGCAAATCTTATTTAGCATAATTTAACCATGACAAAATCTTTTCTATGCCGTATTGGCATAACTCGAAAGGCCGGTATGAAAAAGCACGCAAAATTACCACGGTATATGACTTGTCAGTGGTAGGGACATTCTCTAACATCAACTAATGTTAGCAGGAAACCATCCGCATCAAAACCTTGTAGCTCTGCGCTCAACATATTTGACATCGGCCTGAATGATGAAATGTCACTCTTGTCATAATATCTCCTTATAATCAGCTCCTGAAACTCGTTTAATTTAAAAATATGAGTCTGCTCTCCGCCTTTGAAATCGAATAATTCAACACCGTTGAGGTACACTTTTGCTTTCCCCTTTGAATGAATTAATATGTGAGGCGATTCAGGCCTTTGTTTCAGGACAAACTCTTTTCGTATCCATACATTTTTGACATCACCGCCCGGCAATTTGCCGGTCTGCCAATTGTCTTCGGGCTCCTGCCTTTTCGATTTCGACCATGGTTTATTGGCCAATTGATAATTCCACCAGGGATTTTCAGGTTCTGCCGGGGAGAATTCCCAGTCACCTGGATTCTTCCTGTAATTCAATGAATGGTAATTAACATTATTCAGCCTTTTAGGCGTGTAGTATTTCAAACCACTTGTCAGAGCACGGCGATTCTGTCTGATTTCAGGCCCCTCTGTAATTTTCCAGAATTTCATGTTGTCATAGTACATATAAGTCGTGTGCCCCATATTACGAAAGCCAAACTGCCCGCCCGGGAATACAGGGCCGTAAGAAACACCATCATCGTAAAAATCAATTACCAGCAATCCATTCTGAATCATCTGAATATAATTATTGTATTTGATGACCATCAATTTGTTCTCGCCTTTGCCACACATCCAGAGTCCGCCGCTCATAAGCATTTTATACGGATTTTTATTTAGATAAGCGTATGGCCGGATACCGCTATCCATAAAGTAGCTTATATGATATCCCTGGTATATTCCGCTGTGATAGGATCTGAAACGGCCGTCTCGAAGAGGCCTGTTTTTTTCAAATATTCCCGCACCGTCAACACCACGATAGTTAAAGAATAAAATAGCCCATCCTTTGGTTGGATTTTTAGGCTCGTAAGTAAATTCAGCGATAAAATTATCCGGCAACTCTTTAGTGAGCCAGAAAACTTGATTTCCAGGGCCACATTTCAACAACAATCGCCCTTTCACCACCTCCAAGTTACCATGTCCGTCGAAGACAAAATCATTTCGCTCGATCTGTTGTTTTCTAAGCAGGTCGTCTTTAGCAAGATCTTTTTCGCGAATTACCTTAGCCGGTAGATTAAAATCATTACTGTAAATTAATTCTTTCTTATAGGAAGAAATATCAACCGGCTTGAGAAAATGATCAGTCTTATCCTCATTATAAACTAAAAATCTATCGCCAAAGTATTCCTTTACATCAGGATAAGGTGAAGCAACATACATCCACCCCATTTTTTGAATAACCGGTTTCCCATGTGTTTGGAAGGGTAAATCATTCAATACATCCAGGAACTCACCTGTTTTTTTGCTTTTAGGCAGGAACTGGCCCGGGGTGATCTCAACCATTTTTACATCATCGCCCAATCTGAGAAGTCCCTGACAGGTATACCTGCTAAAATTTACATATTTGAACGGATCTCCTCCCCGGAATGTTTCTGTTTTCTTTTGTTGCGCATAACCCAAAACGCTGAAATGACAGACAAGAATAACTATAAACGTTTTTTTTCTCATTGTTAACATCCGCAACGATTCTTCTCTACAATGTCTTTGGTGGAGCGGCCTTTACCTAAATTATCCACAACTTCCGGGACGGTATTAGTTTTTTGGCATCACCCAGTCTATCAGTCCTATCCTTACCAGTGGTGCGGTATCGACATTTGGGCTGCTTTTAATCGTTACAGTATTTTCTCCTTTTTTCAGAGTTTCCCTGGCCTTTGGAGGGATATATATTGCGCCAAATTTGTTTAATCCGGGGTCTTTCGGCTCATCCAGCCCAGCCAGTTTCTTCTTGACAAAAACACCGTTGATGTAAATTTCAATATCTCCGCCCATCCAGTCTATCTTCAGGTAAGGATTTTCCAATCCCGCATTTTTTAAGTTAAATGTCCGGGTTAAGACAAATCTTCCATCAGCATCTTTACGTGATTTCCAGTCATCATTTTTGCATACGGGCATAATATCCACAACCCTGCGTTGCGCATACCCGGCATTTCTGGCTAATAGGCCATATTTTTCAATACTCCAGCCCTTGTGCCAGGGCATTTCGTCCGGAGCTTTTTTTATGATATTGGCACATCGTCCGAATGGGCCTATCACGATGCGATAAGAATTAGCGATTCCGTGATAATGTGGCGTCCGCGGCAGTTTATCCCTGGTATCGTATCCTTTCCAATTGAGAAAAGGACCAAACATCCGTATAGAATACATTATGTAACCCCCACTGAGATGGTCTTTCCATGGCTCATCCTTTTGGAAAGCCTCAGCATTTCGTGCAAGAGCCTTTAGCAATTCCTTACGTCGATAAGCCGACTGTTCAAGACACAACATATACAGCTCGGCAGTATTGCGTATAACAGGAACATCAACATCATCGGCCTGAAAGTACCGTTGATTGGCAATGAGTACATCCGCCAACTGACGCCTGTAAGGAAAATTCTCGGCTCCTGAATATCCTACTATACGCGCTATACACTTAAAATGATTACCTGTCGTGGCATAATCTGACCACTCTTTCCCTTCGGGTATTTTGTTTTCGTGGAATAGTCCTGTTTTGGAGTTCAAACGACTCAGGAATATCTCAATGCCTCGTTCAACCACAGGGATATATTCCACTTTGCCCTCATGGACTTTGGTGAACAGTGTCGAGATAGCAGCCGCTCCGCCATTCAGCCCGTGAAATGTAGTACATTTTTCGAGAATGGCTTTGACATCGATTTTTGATTTACCGCCCTGACTTGCGCCGGTAACGCTTTCATACAAAGGCCTGGCCCCCAGCAGTTCCAATACACTCGGGACGTATTTGTAATTGATTTTGACTTCTTTGTCAAAGGGATTATGGAAAGAGCCGTCCGGCTTCTGCCAGCTTTGCCAGAACTTAATGGCTTTTTCGCGATTCTCCCTGGAACAGTTTGGAATCTTTTCCAGACCGCCGTAATAATCCAGAAGCATCCAATATATCTTGTAAGTTAGCTGCTCATCCCAGCGAAGATAGCCCATACCGAACTTCTTGTAGTCCTGGCAATAAAACCATCGGCCTGTCTTCTCATATTCTTTCTGTGCCATATTAAGGCAATAGTCTTTGTATCGTTCAATAAAGAGCTTGTAAAACGGGGGCACGTCCTGCTGACGGGGCCAGCGGCTTGCCTTTATATAATCAAGCCTGTACTGGTCAACAATTTCCTTCTGTTTATCAGATAGCTCCGGCCCTAATCCTGATGAGCCAATGACAATAGAACTTGCAAACAAAAAACTCACCATTACTACATGTTTTACATACTTTTTCATTATCCTGTCTCCCAAATTCAAAGCGTTGTCTAATTGTAACCGTTCACTTCATTACGTTTTTATTTCCAGGCTGTAACTTCGGCGATCATTTGCTCCTTACTCTCAATATATTTTGACAAACACTGGCGACTTAAAACACCTATTTCAATTTCAGCCACATTCAGCTAACTGTAATGTTTAGGCGTATAATGTATTTCTAGTTTTTTAGCAAGCCGACGAGCTTCGGTATGTTCAAAAGCCTCATAATCGGTATTTTTTCATTATACGGCCGATGGTACACTTCTAAAGTGTCCTCTATGTTTTTCATATATTGAAAATTAAGAAATAGGGCCTATGAAATAATCGTTACAATTGCAATCGCGTTAAAGTTAAAAGAGTTCTTTTTGATTCCGGAGCTTGACTTCTTGAAAGTATGATTTTTTTGCCAAAAAAAGTCAAGAATTAACTGTTAAGGTATTAATTTATTAAAATCACCTTTTTTATTTCAGAGAATCTTTCGGATTTTTTCATCATTTTGGACCAGTGTCTCGCCGGAAAAGATTTCAACGAAATCGATGCTGAACGAGCCGCTGCTCACATTGCTCGCCGGATCAATCCGAATCTGCGTTAACGTGCCTTTCCATGAGGGAATATCGGACATATCAACGACATAATCTGGATTGGCCCGCCAGCGGAACGTCTGTCCAGATTTTCGTATTTGCCACATGCCAGAAATCCCCCACCGAATGGACTTCCAATCGGGGAAGCACGGCTACTGCTGCAGCAATGAACACTAAAAACATCCAGGGGAAAGATATCTTCGAAAAATGCAAAATCTGGTCAAAGCCCAAAATGGTCAACGCCGTGACCACTGTGCCCACAACAAACACCAC
>JAACEJ010000169.1 GCA_011682565.1 Actinomycetota bacterium
TTTTCAATAAGACTCAAGCCGTCGAGTTCCGGCAGCATGATATCTATAATTGCTGCATCATAAGATACAGTAAGGGCCATTTGAAGACCATCTTTACCATTAGAAAAATGGTCAACGGCAAAACCAGCTTGCTTCAATCCATTTTCGATAAAAGAAGCAATTTTAAGGTCGTCTTCTACCAAGAGTAGTCGCATGGAGTATCCTTTCAATTGATACCTTTCTTCAAAGCACTAAATTTTGTTCAAGGTTTATTTTTTTGAAGGGTTGTATTCAAACCGTTTCACGGATTCTACCATTTATTATAAGGATATAATAGAAAAAATATGCTAAATCAAAATGTTATGTTAACCTGCTGAGGTTCTTAGAGTTTAATATAAATTTTATCAAGCATTTCGAAAAAATTGTCAATGATGCTCTAAAACATTTCAAAAATGTAATTTCCGGGAAAGCCTTCTGCAATGTTCAGGGTATATCAATTTAGCTGATTCAGGATCTATCATTTCTTTTGTCTATCTTTTTCATATAATTTGCCAGTTTAAATCTGATTTAAAATAATAAATGTTTTATTCAGGATAACAAAAATAATTGAGATGTTTAAACAGTTTATCACACTTATTATAATCTTGCTTATACTGTTGAATTTTGGTTGTGGAGAAAAGAAAGAACCACCTGCACCAGACATAGTGGCCACCTTTGCAGGCGGTAAAATCACTCGTAAGGAAGTGGAGGATTATCTTGGCAAGATAGTAAAGATGATAGGTCCCACCGATGCGAAAAAAATACATCGTAAGGATGTGTATGAAGACGTGGCCAGAAGTTTAGCCCTTGACGCTATGGTTAAACAAAAGATCAGAGAAAAGAAGCTGGATAAAAGGGAGAATATCAAACACGTCATGAAGCATATATCAGAAGAAATGAATATAAACGAACTTCATTCCCAGGCGCATCAGGGCAAAATCAAAGTCTCCGAGACGGACATACAGAGGTATTTTGAGGATAACCGGGATCAATTCAAAGAGAGCCCGCTTATTGAGAATAAAGAAGAGATTCGCAGTATCCTTCAGTCAAAAAAAGAGAAGGAGTATTTCCGAAACTACCTGGAGGAGTTGAAAAAAAATGCGGTTATTACCCGTGAATATCGCTTGCTTAAAGTCCCGGAACCAAGTGAGGCGGACCTGAGCATGTACTATGAAGATCAAATCAGAGCCTCCGGTTCAGTGAAAAGGCCCTCTCTTGTAGAGAAAAAAAAATTTGAAGTGGCTTTCAGAAATGAACTGGAGAAAAAGTGGTTTGAAGAAAATCGGAATAAGCCCCTTTTTACCGTTCATGGAAAACGGTATACCGTGGGGGAATTTTATCAAGAACTGGGGGAACTCCCGCTTCATGAACGTAAAAAATATAAAAGTTTTGAGGCGCTGAAAGAGTTAATGGATCGGATGATCGAAAGGTTGCTGGTGTTGGAAGATACTTATGATCAGATGTTGAATACCGAAAATCAGGAAGAGGTTAAACATATTAGGGAAGATATGCTGAAGCAAATCCTGCACCAGGAAGAGGTAGACGATAAGCTCGAAATAAGTGATGAGGAAATGAAGTCCTATTACGCGAAATTTAAAGAAAAATTTGTAGAGCCACCCCAGGCGAAGATTAGCTATATACGGGTTGGTGGCGGGCAGACAGACGATGAGATAAAGCGTGCCGAAAAAAAAGTGAAGGAAGCCTATAAGAAACTAAAGCCGGGATTCTTGAAAAACGGGGAACCCTTTGAAAAAGTGGCACGTGATTATTCGGAGGATCCTGAAACGGCTAAAAAAGGTGGAAAGTTAGATAAATGGATTTCTGAAAGTGGTGACATGTTTGTAGAAATGGCATCTCATACCTTTCATGAAAACGCCCTTGGTTTATCTGCGGGAAAGATCAGTTCACCGTTTTATTTTCATGGCAGCTATTACATTGTAAAGGTGCGAGAGCGTAAAGAACCACGGCCTCTCTCCTTTAAGGAGGCGACTGTGCAAATAAAGAATGAAATGACTGCAATAAAACACGAGGAACTGATGCGTAAGATGGGACAGACATTGTTGGAAAAAGCAAATCTGGTTGTCTACGATGAGGTCATAGAATCCATGCTAAAAACGAATAAAAAGGAGGATTAGTCAGTGTACATGAACAGGAAGGAAAAGGCACTCATTATTACCATAGGTGCCAATCTTGTATTGATTGCTTTAAAATTCATCCTGGCTTGGGTCTCCGGAAGTCTGGCGTTAAAGGCTGGTGCATGGCATTCCTTTTCGGATATATTTGTCTCGGGTATCGTTCTTACCGGGCTGATTATTGCCCGGAAAGAGGATTTGAAGCCTTCCAAAGGCATCAGCCGGATCGAAAATACGGTGTCGATTATCGTTTCTCTTTTTATTCTTTATATTGGCTATGAGATCTTCCGCGAAGTAATCAAGGGAGACGCAAGAGCACTTTCGCAAGTACCTGTGGTTATTCTGGGCGCCCTGCTGACCATTGCCATCAGTTATTTCATGGCCCGCTATAAGATCTACGTCGGAAAAGAAACAAACTCCCCCAGCCTGATTGCTGACGGCTACCACTCCAAGATGGACATGTACAGCTCCGTAGTTGTTGTTATCGGATTGACCGGATACCTAATCGGGCTGGTAAACATGGATAAAGTTGCTGCGGTAATCATTGTCATCCTTATCGTGTGGGCCGGACTTGAAATCTTTGCAGGAGCGTTAAAGGCACTGCGTACCGGAGGTCTTCCTGAAATGGCCCATGGGCACAAACTGCTGGACACCATAGGCAAAATGTCCCCATGGGTAAGAACGTTCGGCCTTCCGCTTTTGCTGGCTGTCTATTTTGCCTCAGGTACCTATTACATCCGATGGGACCAAACCGGAATCGAAAAGCGATTCGGCAAACCTATCGACATCAATGTTTCCCCGGGTCTACACTATCGATTCCCATGGCCGGTGGGACAAATTGATAAAATAAACACAAGCACGGTTCGAACAGCCGAAAGCGACCCTGCTTTAATGCTGACCGGGGATGAAAACCTCATTAGAATCAACATTACGGCACATTATGCTGTTAAGGATGCCTTTAATTTTTCCTATCGTGTTACGGAGCCGCAGAAATTGGTAAAATTTGCCGCGGAATCGGCCGTTCGGCAGATTATCAGCCAGGAGACGGTGGATTATATCCTCACTGCGGGAAAATCGAATATTCAGAATCAGACCCTAGAACTGGCACAAGGAGAGTTGGACAAAGAACAGGCCGGCATTCGGCTAATAAATGTTCAGATCCTTCAAGCCGACCCTCCCCGCGAGGTAATGGGGGCCTTCAGGGATGTGGCCAGCGCAAAAGAAGACAAAGTAACCTATCTTAATGAAGCGTATGCCTATCAGAACGAAGTGGTTCCCGTCTCCCGCGGCCGGGCAGCGGAGATTGTTGCCGAAGCCGAAGGCTATCGGAGCCAAAAGGTTAATCGGTCCCGGGGAGAAGCTGGTGGTTTCCTTGACCGACTGAAAGCATATCAACAAAGTCAAAAGATAACTCAAGCCCGTATGTATATCGAAACCTTGGAAAAAATACTGCCCGGCGTTGATAAACTGATCGTTGATTCCCGTGTTGATATCGAATCCATAGACCTGTGGATGCTAAAAGGTAAAACAGCAGGTAAACTTCTTACGGAGGTTAATAAAAAATGAATATTAAAAAAATCATCCTGATCGGTGGCATTGTCGTTGTGTTCGTCGCCGTAAATCTGATTTTTTTTCAGGTTGACCAGACCGAATACGTCGTGGTTACGCAGTTCGGAAGGCCGGTGAAGGCCATTACCCGACCGGGATTAAACTGGAAACTACCGGATCCCATTCAAAGCATCCAGCGTTACGATAATCGACTTAAGGTTTTTCTGCCGAGTCAGGCGGAGTTTTTGACCCTGGACAAAAAAAATATCGTTGCCGAAGCGTACCCGACCTGGAGAATAACCGATCCCGTGCAATTCATGAAAAGTGTAAAGGATATTGCCGGGGCCCGGGCCAGATTGACGGATATCGTCTCTTCGGAACTGGGTGTGGCCTTCGGGCAATTTGATCTCTCTTCTCTGGTAACCACTGAGAAGGGTAAAATGAAATTACCGGAAATGATGGAAAAAATAACACGTATCTCAGATAACAAGGTTAAAGAGTATGGTATGGCGGTCACCGATGTGAGGGTAAAAGTTCTCAACTTTCCGGAGAAGAATAAGCTAAGTGTTTTTCAGCGCATGCGAGCCGAGCGGGAACGAATTGCCCGCAAATATCGCTCCGAAGGCGCAGAGGAGGCATCCAAGATTCGGGCCGAGGCCGAAAAAGAAAAAAAGATTATCCTGTCAAAGGCCTATGAACAAGCGCAGAAACTTAAAGGTGAAGGGGATGCCATGGCCATCACGATATATGCGGATGCGTATCAGAAGGATCCCGAATTTTATAAATTTCTACGATCCCTTGAAGCCTACGAGAAATTCATTGACGATAAGACGACCACGATCCTGCCCACTGATGCAGAAATTCTGAAATATTTCGAAAACAGTCAGAAATAGTCCGTCCCAAAAAGGAGGATTTTACTATCATGACGGAAGGAAACCATTTACCGGAAAAAAATTCGGATTTTCCCGATAAAGGGGATAACCGGAACGATATTAAACCCGGAGGCTATTTCAGGCAGGGGATGCGTCTATTCAAAAAAGTTTTTCTTATTCTTCGGGAAACAATCACAAAATTTACCGGATTCATAGCCCTATTCGCTAAAGGGGGTGAAAAAGATGTTGGGGTTGCCGGTGATCTTCGCCGCGCTTTCTCCCATCTTAATCTTAAAAAGATAATGCTGACAGGGACAGGGGCACTTGTGCTTCTTTATTTGATTACCGGAGTTTACGTGGTCAATCCGGGAGAAGTAGCCGTGGTGAAGCTGTTCGGCAAGGTGGTCAAGCCCAGCGTGGGTGAGGGACTTCACTATCGATTTCCCTGGCCCATACAGACGGTCGACGTGGTGAATATGTCTGCCATCCGCCGGGAGGGCATCGGATTAATGCTGCCGGAACATAAATCCATCCATTCTTCACCAAAAATCGTCCAGTTTCTAACCGGAGATACGAATATCATCGATATAAAGTCAGTGGCCCAGTACCGAATAAAGGACGCTTCGGCGTACCTTTATAATGTCAAATACCCTCCTTACCTTTTAATAAACGAAACGATTCGCAGCGCCATTACCGAAATCGGCGGGAGCATGCAGGTGGATGAAATTCTTACCATCGGGAAAGAAAGACTGCAAGGGTTGATAAGAGCAAAAGCCCAAAAAACCCTGGATAAATACAAAAGCGGGCTGGAGCTGGTCGGAATTAATCTTAATAAAGTTTATCCTCCGGAAGAGGTTGCAGAAGCATTCCGGGATGTATCCAATGCCCGCCAAGACAAGGAGAAAAAGATGAATAATGCCCTGGGTTATAAGAACACTATTATTCCCAGGGCCCGGGGAGATGCAGAAAAAGCCTTGAGACAGGCAGAGGCATACAAGATCGATGTCGCCAACCGATCCCGTGGAGACGCAGCCAAATTTGACAAAATGCTGGCCGAATACGAAAAGAATAAAAAGATTTATTCTGCTGACGTAACCCGTGCCCGCTTGTATCTGGAGACCATGGAAAAGGTTATGGCTCGGGTAAAGAAGTATTTCGTCAATACCCGGAACGGTGGAAAGCTAAACCTGAGACTTCTTGAGGGGGAGTAAACAGGCAGGAGCAATGATCGGTTATAAATTTGGACGAATATCCTAAATTCTATTAAAAATTAGAGGTGAACATGACGTTGAGAAAAATTGTACTGAGAGACTCAGTTAGCATCACCTTAATTGTTGTCGTATTATTGATATCAGGTGTTTTAAAGGCTAACGATGCATATGCGAAATCAGGGAACGCCCCTTTGGTATCTGGAGGTTTCAGTAATATTGCCGAAATGGCCGGTCCGTCAGTAATCAATATAAGAACCGAAAGAACCATCAAGGGTGGCGGCCAAGTATTTCGCTATTTTTTCAGGGGTCCAAACGGGAAAAACGACTCGATGGAGGATTTGTTTAACAGGTTTTATGGAAATCCCCAACAGCGGGAGTACAAACAGCAAAGCCTTGGATCCGGATTTATTATTGATAAGAAAGGTTATATCGTAACAAACAATCACGTTATCGAAAAGGCAGATAAAATTAGTGTTATTATGAAAAACGGTAAAAATCTGGATGCAAAGATTGTGGGGCGTGACCCTACTACAGATCTTGCGCTGATCAAGATAGATGCCAAGATTGATCTTCCTGTTCTAAAATTTGGAAATTCCCAGCGTCTTCAAGTCGGAGAGTGGGTCGTTGCAATCGGCAATCCATTTGGGCTGGATCACACGGTAACCGCTGGAGTTGTTAGCGCAAAAGGACGCGTTATCGGCTCCGGTCCCTATGATAATTTCATCCAAACCGATGCGTCTATCAATCCTGGGAACAGCGGAGGCCCTTTACTTAACATGGCCGGTGAAGTTGTGGGAATTAATACCGCCATCATGGCGAACGGCCAGGGGATCGGATTCGCCATTCCTGTGAACCTTGCCAAAGGAATTGTCGAACAGCTTAAAAACAGCGGGGAAGTTACTCGCGGCTGGATCGGCGTGATGATTCAGGACATGGACGAAGAACTTGCCGAATACTACGAAGCCCGGGATGTCAAAGGTGCACTGGTTGCGGATGTTATTTCAGGTGACCCGGCCGATGTGGCGGGGATTAAAGCCAAGGATATCATAATTAAAGTTGACGGCCAGCCGCTGAAAAACAGCCGCGATTTAACCCGATTGATCGCGGCCCTTCCTGTTGGAGAGACGGTTGAAATAACCGTTTTACGCAACGGTAAGCCTAAAAACTTTAAGGTTAAAATTGCCAAACGAGAGATCATTAAAAGTGATTCTGAAAATTTTAAAACCAAATCGTCTGATCAACTGGGATTACGTGTTTCGGAATTGACTCTCGAAATTGCCCGGCGATTTAATATGCCGCAAACGGAAGGCATCGTTGTGACCGGAATTATGCCGCAAAGCAAAGGAGCGGAAGCCGGTTTTCGAATTGGTGATATCATAAAAGAAATTAACAACAAATCGGTAAAGACGACA
>JAACEJ010000170.1 GCA_011682565.1 Actinomycetota bacterium
AGAAGCTATGAAATTAACGAATATTGGACAAATATTAACGATTATGCTTATCTTTCAATTTTTATCTCAAACCAAACCACTGACTCATTCAAAGGACAAAGGAGTATCTATATGATGGAGACGACTTTTCAGTACCTGTTGCTAGATTCATTTCTAAGCTTATCGAAAGAGGGGAAAGAAAAGATCGAAACACTGGAGAAAGAGTTGAAGCGTCGAAAACTTTCCGGTTCCACAGATGACAATAACAGTTTTAATCACGATTGGGACCCAAAAGTCAGAGAAATTCTTTATTCAAAAAATGAAGCAATCCAGGATGACCCGGCTACAATTGACCAATTTGAGTTCAAAAATGTAGGAGTTTATCCGCAAAGTCGTTACTAAGATTCGGTTGCATGTTCGGGAGAGGTAATCGATAGAGTTTCCATTTTATCAAAAAAGAATTTATTGTCATTTCCTATGAGAGAAGCCAACACTTTATGCCAGAGTGTTGGCTTTTTATTTTGTCCTGCCTGCCAAAGAAATGTATTGACTTCAAATTAAAAGTTTGTTAATATGTGAATCATTTTTTAACATGGTTTGCCAGACTCGGAATATTATCTCAAAACTTGGATATTTTGAAAAAACAGCTTGAAGCATTTAAAAAATTTCTGATTCATCTGCACGGCTTTTCCGAACTATTCGGCCACTCCATTGTTTACTTGTTTACCAGACCGTTTTACTTGCGTGATATCCTGGTCCAAATGCACAGCATAGGCGTTCGTTCGCTTGTTATTGTTCTTTTGACGGCTGGTTTTACCGGTTTGGTCATGGCACTGCAATCCGGCTATGAGATGGCCGTTTATGGTGCCAAAATGTATGTAGGCACGCTTGTGAGCGTTTCACTGGTTCGGGAGTTGGGCCCGGTTTTGATTTCGCTTGTAGTTGCGGGACGAGTTGGGGCCGGCATCACAGCAGAGATCGGATCGATGACCGTTACCGAGCAAATCGATGCTATGCGGGCGTTGGGTACGAATCCAGTGAAAAAACTGGCTTCCACACGTTTCATCGCAATAACGATTATGCTGCCGGTTTTAACAATCATTGGCGATGCAACCGGTATTTTAGGTGGTCTGGTCATTTCAGTCTCGAGTCTCGGAATTAGCGCGCCTTTTTACTGGATGACTGTTTTCCGCGCACTCACGCTTAATGATTTTCTTGCAGGGCTGATCAAACCTTTTGTTTTTGCAATGACAATCTCTACCGTAAGCTGCTACATGGGCTTTACCGCAACCGGCGGCACAAAAGGGGTTGGTGAAGCGACAACGCGTTCGGTCGTTGTTTCTTCAATTCTTATTTTTTTCCTGGATTTTCTGATTACAAAGTTTATTTTATCGGTTTCGTGATTCGCCATAATGAATAAAAAACAACGATATATTATCGAGTTTCAGGATGTCCATAAATCATTCGACGGGAACCACGTTCTTCGGGGACTTTGTCTTTCCATTTATGAAGGAGAAACGCTGGTTATTCTTGGCCGCAGCGGCTGTGGAAAAAGTGTAACATTAAAAATTTTACTCGGTCTGATTTATCCTGATGACGGACAGGTTTTTGTCGATGGAGAGGAAATTACACAGATACCTGAAAAAAGGATGTTGTCCATTCGTCAGAAATTCGGGATGCTTTTCCAAGGATCTGCTTTGTTTGATTCGATGAAAGTAAAAGACAATGTTGCTTTTGCATTACACGAACACAGCAAAATGTCCGAAAAAGAAATTATGGCTGTCGTGAAAAGGAATCTCGAATTTGTTGACCTTGCCGGGACAGAAGAACTGATGCCATCCGAGCTTTCCGGTGGAATGCGAAAGCGCGTTGCCCTTGCTCGCGCCATGGCCTATCAACCCAAAATTATGCTCTACGATGAACCGACGACCGGGCTGGACCCTATTACTGCAACAACGATTAATGCGCTCATCAGAAAAACGCAGCGTGAACTTGGCGTCACTTCAATTGTTGTAACCCATGAACTGGAGAGCGGCTTCAGCGTGGCAAACCGTGTTGCAGTCATTAGTGAAGGAAAAATTATCGAAATCGGAAGCATCGACGAGATTAAAAATAGTCAAAATGAATTTGTAAAAACATTTATTGCAGGACCAAAATGAACAGTCGCGCAGCAGAACAAAGAAAACATGAAATTAAGGTCGGACTGACAATTTTTATCGGTCTGGGAATTCTCATCGCTGCCATTTTTTCAATCGGCCATCAACGGGGTCTTTTAGCGGACCGCTATAAACTCTATGTTTACATGGCCCGTGTTAATGGCCTGCAAACCGGTGCTCCGGTGCGCCTGGCCGGTGTGCGTGTAGGTACGATTGTCAATATTCAGTTCGCCAGGGAAGTTAAAGATCAGGCGATTCGGGTAGATATGGAAATTGACAAAAAAGTGCAGCCGAGAATTCGTGCCGACTCTGAGGCACATATCGGAACTCTTGGATTATTGGGAGACAAGTATATCGGAATTAGTATGGGGTCTTTTGATAAGCCAATGTTAAAAAACGGAGAACTTTTACAAAGCTCCAACCCCATCGATGTTGAAAAGCTGCTCACTGAGGGCATGAATATTTTTAACAGACTTGAAAAAACAACGGGTACAATCCAGGAGATTGCTGATAAAATCAACACGGGAAAGGGAACCCTGGGTTTGCTCGTCAATGATCCGCGAATGTATATCAATATTGATAAACTTTTGCTGCTTGTGGAACGTTTGAGCCTCAAGATAGAAAGTGGAGAAGGATCGTTGGCACGCATTTTTCAGGACTCGACACTCTATGTTAATTTAAATTCTCTCGTTCATAATTCTTCACTTCTGGCCGATAGCCTGCGCAGGGGGCAGGGTACTGTAGGGAAATTTATTCGTGATCCGAGAGTATTTGATGATTTTGTAACATCTCTGGATCGGTTGAATAAAATGACGGCAAAATTGGAATCGGGTGAAGGAGCCCTGGGGCAGGCGCTTAATAACAAGAAATTATATAATGACCTGCTTCATGTAACGGCCGAGTTGGATAGTTTGATAAAAGATATCCGGCGTAATCCGCAGCGATATCTGAAAGTAGAGATTTTTTGAATTGATTTTATTTTATGACAGAAAAGCCTTATGAAAAAGAGCCATCAACCCCGGAAACACAGCGACTCGACAAGTGGCTGCAAATTGCGCATATTTATAAAACGCGTTCCCAAGCGACTCATGCGTGTGACGAACGACGAGTGAAAATAAACGGTTCTGTTGCCAAGCCGGCCAAGTTGGTGCGAATTGAAGACGTTCTGACAGTTAAACGACGTGGCGGGAAATATATTAATTTGACCATAAAGGGAATTGCCCGCAAATGCATTCCTGCACGCGATGCGCAGCTTTTATACGAAATGGAAACCCAGGAAATATCCGGGGAATCCAGGGAATTGCTCGAATTTTACAAGCAGGCAGAGAAAGGGATGCGGCCAAAATATAAAGGTCGTCCGACCAAGAAGGAGAGGCGCAAACTGGAGAGCATGAAGAAAAAGAATCTTCCCTGGATGTAATATTGATGAGGATATGGCTTGCTAATTGTTTGAATCTGTAATCGTTCACCTCTATATTTATTTGATAATTAAAAGATTGATACTGATTAAAAGAAGAATTTGCTGAGGCGGTGAACTCTTACTCGGAACTTTAATTGAGCTGTAATCTATCAGAAAGGAAAATCCTATGGCAAAAAACGGCGTGTTTGCTATGGCTCTTCAACAGTTGGATTCTGCTGCCAAAAGACTGAAGGTCGATGAAAGCTGGCTGACTGTTCTCAGGCATCCGGAACGGGAACTTACCGTTTCCTGCCCGGTTGAAATGGATGATGGGAGCATTCATGTTTTTACCGGGCACCGTGTTCAGCATTCGAGCGCGCGCGGCCCATGCAAAGGCGGGATTCGTTTTCACCCGAGCGTAACACTCGATGAAGTGAAAGCGCTCTCCATGTGGATGACATGGAAATGTGCTGTTGTTAAAATCCCTTATGGCGGTGCCAAGGGCGGCATTCAGGTCGATGTGACTAAACTCAGCACACCTGAAATCCGTCGCCTCACACGCCGTTACACGGCTGCGATTATGCCGATCATCGGCCCCCGACGCGATATTCCCGCCCCTGACGTCAATACCAATTCCGAAACAATGGGCTGGATTATGGATACGGTCAGTATGCTGCAGGGATCAACAGTTTTGGACATTGTAACGGGAAAGGCGATTGATTTGGGCGGCTCGCTCGGAAGACGGGAAGCCACAGGACGTGGCGTAATGTTTAATACATTGGAGCTGTTGAAACGCCTTGACAAGACAGCATTGGAAACCACTGTGGCTGTACAGGGATTTGGAAATGTCGGCTCTGTCAGCGCTGATCTTTTGCAGAAACAGGGGTGTAAAATCGTTGCCGTTTCGGATCTTTCCGGTGCATATTACAATCCCGACGGTTTGCCGATAAGCGAGATGATTGACTATTGTCTCAAATCTCCCAATCATTATTTGCAGGGATTTGATAGCGGGGGCATTTCAAGGATTTCCAATAAAGAACTGCTCGAGTTGGATGTCGATGTTCTGGTACCGGCTGCGCTTGAAAAGCAAATAACCGAAGATAATGTTGAAAATATCAGAGCAAGGGCGATTGTCGAAGGAGCGAATGGTCCGACAACTCCGGATGCGGAAAAAATTCTTGTTGGAAAAGGGAAATATGTTGTGCCGGATATTTTGGCAAACAGCGGCGGTGTTGTCGTTTCGTACTTTGAGTGGGTGCAGAGCATTCAGGCTTTTTTCTGGGACGAAGATGCGGTGAACAGAAACCTCGAACGCGTCATGATTGAAAGCTTTGCCGACGTGTGGAATCTTGCGCAAAAGAAAAAAGTCGATCTGCGCAATGCGGCAATGATGATTGCCGTTGATCGGGTTGCAAATGCTCTTGCAGAACGCGGAATTTTTCCATAGAAAATTACTGGCGATCCTCTGCTCAAAGAATTGCAAAACGAGAACAGATGAGTTAAAATGTAAAAAATACTTGTCATTGCGAGGAGTGAGGAACGAACGATGAAGCAATCTCATAACTGCCTGTAGGTTAAGAGATTGCTTCGCTCCACTTCGTTTCGCTCGCAATGACAGGGCTAAAAAGTATTTTCACTTTACGGGGGATTGTTCGACTTGTGCAAACACATTAAAGAAAGGATATTGAGATGAAAATGAATTTTGTTCTGCTCGCTGCCGTATTTCTTTTTTCGGTGATTTCGTTGTCTGTCGGTGGTGAGAAAAGTCGTGTACTCATTTATACAAAAAACGGCAAAGGCTATGTTCACAAAAACATTGCCACAAGTGTAAAAACGCTCAAAAATATTTGTGCGCAGCACGATTTAGCCGCAGACGTTTCCGACGATCCGTCCGTATTTACAAAGAAAAATTTGTCGCGTTACAAGGCTGTGGTTTTTTCAAATACAAACAATGAAGTTTTTGACACGGATGCGCAACGTTTGGCGTTTGTTCATTATATCCAGGCCGGCGGTTCGTTTATGGGCATACATTCGGCGTCCGGTTCGGAGCGGCAATGGCCGTGGTTTTGGGCAATGATCGGTGGAAAATTCCATCGACATGCCAAATTACAGGAATTTGATATCAAGATCATCGACCATGCTCATCCGGCAACCGAATTTTTCGGAGATGTTTGGCACTGGGAAGATGAGTGCTATTTTTTGGATAATCTGAACCCGGATTTTCACGTTTTACTTGCTGCTGATTTGAGAACTGTGCAGGATGATAAACTGAGTGAATATCCCGGCAAAATCTTTGGCAATTACTTTCCTCTGTCCTGGGCCCACAATTTCGATGGCGGCCATGAGTTTTACACCGCATTGGGACACAAAATTGAATATTATTCTGATCCGAATTTCATCAAACATTTGACCGGTGGTTTGCTATGGGCGGTGGAACAGAATCACGGATTGGACTATTCCAAAGCCACGGCAGATAAGATTGAAATGGTAGCGAAAGAGAAATAAGAATTGTGCACATTAACTTTTTCAATGTTAAAAAAAGGAGCGAGCTATGACATCACGGAGAGAATTTTTAAAAGCAACTGCGGCCGGCGCCGCCGGCGCAATAGCGGCGCCGATGATTGTACCGTCCTCGGTTCTGGGCAAAGATGCGCCAGGCAACAAAATTAATATCGGGCAAATCGGCTGCGGTCGCATTGCCCGGGCGTTTGATATGCCGAAAACAATGCAATATGACGATGCAAGAATTATTGCCGTTTGCGATATGGATTCCAAGCGCCTCAAAAAAGGCAAAGAATTTGTGGAAGAGTGGTATCACAAAAACAAAGGGAAAACCAAATCCGTTGACGTAAAAATGTACGGCAATTACAAAGACCTGGTTGCCGATCCGGATATCGATGCGGTTATTATCAGCACGCCGGATCACTGGCATGTGCAGCCGGCAATCGAAGCCGCGCTGGCGGGAAAAGACATTTATTTGGAAAAACCATTATCTCTGACGATTGCAGAAGGACGTTTGCTGAGCGACATCGTCCACCGCACCGGACGGATTTTACAGGTCGGCTCCCAGCAGCGTTCCGAGGATCAATTTCGCATTGCCTGCGAGTTGGTGCGAAACGGACGCATCGGCAAAGTGCAAACGGTTAAAATCGGATTGCCTGCCGATCCGTCCGGAAATGTAGAACCTGAGATGCCGATTCCCCCCAACCTCAATTATGAAATGTGGCTCGGGTCCACGCCTTATGTTTATTACACGGAGAAACGTGTGCATCCGCAGGACGGGTACTCCAGACCCGGCTGGATGCGGTGTGAACAATTCGGCGCAGGCATGATCACCGGCTGGGGCGCGCATCATCTCGATATCGCCAACTGGGGCATGGGCACCGAATACACCGGGCCGATTGAAATTGAGGCCAGTGCCGTTTTTCCAAAATCCGGTTTGTGGAATGTACACGGGCCATTCCATGTCAAAGCAAAATTTGCCAACGGCGCAACCATGCTCATCAGCGATGATTATCCCACCGGCGTTCGTTTTGAGGGATCGAAAGGCTGGATTTGGGTTACGCGCGGAAATTTTTCCGTAACAGCCAGTGATCCGAAGACAAAAGGTCAAAATTCAAAGGCTCTGGATGCGAGCGATCC
>JAACEJ010000171.1 GCA_011682565.1 Actinomycetota bacterium
TGACCAAAGTTTCCACCAGCCCCTTGGAAGTTTTCGTACCAAAATTCAAGGTTTTGGCCATGCCTTATCTCTTTAAAAATGATGCGGAAAAATGGAAAATTCTCAACGGGCCTATTGGAAGAGAATTGCTTGCTGCGGGAGAATCAGAAGGGCTGAAAGGATTGTGCTTTTTTGATGCCGGTGCAAGAAGCTTTTATACCAGAAAAAAACCGATTCTTCGCCCGGCAGATCTAAAAGGTATGAAAATTCGAACCCAACAAAGCCCTATGGCCATAGAAATGGTCTCCGCTCTGGGTGGCTCTGCCACGCCGATTTCCTGGGGCGAGCTTTACACGGCACTTCAGCAAGGTGTTGTTGACGGTGCGGAAAATAATCCTCCCAGCCTGTTTACTTCCAACCATTACGAAGTCTGTAAATATTACAGCCTTGATGAACACACCATGGTTCCGGATATTGTTTTGATCAGCACAATTATGTGGAAAAAATTGAGTCCTGCGCATAAAAAAGCTTTGCAGAAAGCTGCTGATGAAACCGTGCCATACCAAATCAAATTATGGAAGGAATTTGTTCAGGAAAGCATGGATAAAATGGAAGCCAGGGGATTAAAGGTCTATCATCCGGACAAAAAACCATTTATAGAAAAAGCACAGGCAATGTACAAAAAATACCAGGGGACGGAAATTGGCGAGTTGGCCAAACGTATCCAAGAGGAACAATAAATATGTGGCGATCTTTACTTCGCGGGCTTGATAAATTCCTGGAAATAATCACAGCCGTGTCTATGGCTATGTTGACTCTTGATGTAACCTGGCAAGTGATCACGAGGTTTATCCTTAAAAATCCGAGTGACTGGACTGAAGAACTCGCCGTTTTTCTGATGATTTGGGTCGGACTTCTCGGCTCTGCTGTTGCCCTTCACCGCGGCGCTCATTTGGGAATTGATTATTTTGTCGGCAAATTGAGCATCAAAAAAAAGTTGTATAGTGAGGTGTTTGCTTATCTCTGTGTTACGGGATTCTCAATCGGCGTAATGCTGTTAGGCGGGATTCAGATGGTCTCGATAACTTTTGCACGCGGGCAGGTTTCGCCGGCACTCAAAATCCCGATGGGAATTGTTTATCTTGCTGTTCCTGTTACCGGTTTTTTTCTGACATTATACAGCATTGGAATTTTGATTGATACGTTCACTCAACTGAAAAGCGCGAAAGACAAACCGAAAGCACCATATATTAGTTTGACACCCACAAATTAGAACTTTTTGCTATAAAACTTCAAGGTATACTTATGGACTGGCCCCTCATCGTTTTAATTTCAAGTTTCCTTTTTTTCCTGGTATTGAATGTTCCCATTGCTTTTTCTATTGGCCTTTCATCGTTATTGACTATTTTTGCAATTGGTGGAATTCCCGGTTTTATGACTGTTGCCTTTAAAATTGCAACCGGCATCGACAGTTTCGCTTTGCTGGCAATTCCATTTTTTATATTGGCGGGTCAACTTATGGGGCACGGCGGTATTGCCCGGCGTTTGATCGATTTTGCCAATGTTCTTGTCGGGCGTTTTCCCGGCGGATTATCCTATGTCAATATTATGACCTGCATGCTTTTTGGTGCAATCTCCGGTTCTGCGGTTGCTGCAGTTTCAAGCGTTGGTGGATTTATGATTCCCCTGATGAATGAAGAAGGGTACGATCGCGATTTCAATGCTTCGGTGAGCATTACCGCCGCGACCACAGGCCTGCTCATTCCTCCCAGCAATGTGATGATCGTCTATTCTCTTGCAACGGGGGGCGCTGTCTCCATTGCAGCGATTTTTCTCGCCGGGTTTTTACCGGGTATTCTTATGGGATTAGGGCTTATGGTTGTCAGTGGTGTAATTTCGGTCCGGAATCACTATGGTAAAGGGATCAAGTTTAGTTTTAAGCAAGGAGTTGTCAAATTCATGGTTGCCTTACCGGCACTCTTTTTAGTCGTGTTGGTTCTTGGCGGTATTCTCGCAGGTTTTTTCACGGCAACTGAAGCTTCGGCTATTGCCGTTGTCTATGCCTTACTCCTTTCCGTCTTTGCTTATAAAGAAGTAAAAATCAAAGAACTACCGAGAATATTTTTGCAAGCCGGCATAACAACGTCAGTCGTATTTTTGCTTATCGGCACATCCATGGCCATGTCTTATGTTTTGTCTTATGAAAATATTCCACAAGCTATTAGTGCAGCTTTGTTAGGACTGACCAACAACAAGATTCTCATTTTACTTATCATCAACCTGATGCTGTTATTTGTCGGTACATTTATGGACATGACCCCCGCAGTGCTGATTTTTACGCCGATCTTTTTACCCATTGTTGTGGGCTTGGGAGTCGATCCCATCCATTTCGGCATTTTGATGATTATGAATTTGTGTATCGGCATCTGCACCCCGCCGGTCGGTTCGTGCTTGTTTGTCGGCTGTGGCATCGCTGATACGACGATTACTCGTGTTATCCAAAAAATTCTGCCGTTCTTTGCTGCGATGGTTGTCGTTCTTTTTATCGTAACTTATGTTCCGGCTATTTCGTTGATTCTACCAAAACTGTTTGGCTTTTAGTATCACTGCCACCTTTGCTCTTAACTATGGTGGTTTTGTTTAACAATACCTTAAATCGGTTCAAATTCATGGCTATGACTATTGCGGATATAGCAAAGATTGCCGGCGTGTCGCGCGCTACCGTGTCCGGTGTTCTTAATAATAGCCCAACGGTAAGTGTAAAAACTAAAGATCGTGTGCTTGCGATCATCAAAAAATATGATTATCGCCCAAACGAAATCGCTCGTGCACTTGCTCTTAACCAGACGGGTCTCATCGGCTTGATTGTCAAAGATATTTCAAATCCACTTTACAGTGAAATAGCATTGGGCGTTGAAGATGTTTGCGGACAAGAGGGGCTGAGTGTAATCATCGGCAACAGCCATAAAGAGTGGGATCGTGAAGTTGCGCATATTAATCTTTTAAAGCGCCGGCGTGTCGATGGTCTCATTATCTTCCCGCTGCAAAAGGGGGCTGATGTTCGTCATATTGCGGACCTTAAAAAAGAAAAATACCCCTTTGTCCTGCTAGCCGAAATTCCCGGCATTGAAGCCGATCTGGTTCGTGCGGATGATAAGGTGGGAGCATTTCAGGCAACAGAGCATTTAATAAATCTCGGACGTAAAAGAATTGGTTATATCACCGGCCCGCAAAGTGCACTGGCCAGTGACCGCAGGCTGGCAGGTTATCGCAAAGCATTGAAAAAGCATGATGTTATCCCTAATAAGGAATATGTGATTCGCGGCGGATGGCGGCTGAAAGATGGTTATCAGGCGGGCAAAGAATTCTTGTCCTGCAAAATGAGTTGCCCTGATGCGGTTTTCTGTTATAATGATTCAGTTGCCATAGGTGTGATGAGGGCTTTTGTTGAAAACGGTATTCGTGTTCCACAAGATGTCGCCGTTGTGGGTTTTGACGATGCCGGCGTCGGTGCATATCTTGAAACCGGATTGACAACGGTTGCGCAACCGGCAATGGAAATCGGCCGCCGGTCTGCCATACGGCTTGTTGAATTGATTCGCCTGAAAAACAATACGCAAAGACCGAAAAAATTGTTTTTGCAGACCAAACTTCAAATTCGCGAAACTTGTGGTGCAAATAAAAAGGGGAGTGTGAGTGTTCAGAAACAAATGAATAATTCGTAAAGTTGAAAAGCATGTCAAACGGAGGATCGTGTGAATTACGTAGAAAATATATTTAGTTTGAAAGGCCGTGTTGCCGCTGTTATTGGTGGTGGTGGTGTTTTGGCCGGTGCAATGGCACAGGGCTTGGCAAAAGCCGGCGCTGATATTGCTATCCTGGATTTAAATCCTGATAACGCCGAAAAGATGGCAAAAGCCTGCAGGAATCAGGGTGTAAAAGCGATGAGCATTGCCGTTGATGCCACGTCTAAAACGGGTTTGCAGGAAGCGGAATCAAAGGCCAGGGAAGAACTTGGCGTGGTCGATATTTTAATCAATGCGCCGGGTATTAATTCCGGCACACCTTTTTTTGAAATTCCAGAAGGCGAATGGGATAAAATTATTCAGGTAAATTTAAAGAGTATTTTTCTGGCGAGTCAGGTTTTTGCGAAAAAAATGATAGATAATGGCAAAAAGGGCAGCATTATAAATATTTCTTCTGCCTCATCCGGGCCGCCCCTTTCAAAAGTATTTACGTATAGTATTAGTAAAGCAGGTATAAATAACATGACCCAGTTTCTTGCCCGCGAATTTGCAACCCAGGGTGTTCGCGTCAATGCCATTGCACCTGGATTTTTTCCTGCCGAACAAAACAGGAAAATTCTGACGGAAGAAAGAGTGGCTGACATTATGCGCCATACGCCGATGGATCGTTTCGGAGAAGCAGAAGAACTTGTCGGTACTGTTATTCTTTTATCATCGGAAAAAGCGTCGTCTTTTATCACCGGGGCAATATTTCGAGTGGACGGCGGGTTCACGGCGATGACGATATGAACGAGAACACTCGAGTGTAGTTTCTGAAATGAACTTGTTTTGCAATTCGGCTGCAAACTGTGTATGCAGTAGGGAGGCCGGAGACGGGAAACCGAAAGTAATATATATGAAGAACATGAATTGGGGAATTGAACATTAAAAAAAATAAGAATGATAAGGAGCAATTAGAATGAAAAAGTATGATATTGGCCTGATCGGCCTGGCCGTGATGGGTGAGAATCTCGTTCTCAATATGGAAAATCATGGGTTCGGCGTAGCCGTTTTTAACCGCACAACCAGCAAAGTCACGCGATTTATTGAAGGCCGCGCAAGCGGGAAAAATATCAAAGGCTGTTACAGCATTGAAGAACTGGTTGCAAACCTCAAGCGTCCGCGCCGGGTGATGTTGATGGTAAAAGCCGGAGAAGCCGTGGATGCTTTTATTGAAAAAATAATTCCTCATCTTGAAAAAGGCGATATTATTATAGACGGCGGCAACAGTCATTTCCCTGATACAATTCGACGGACAAAGTATTTGGAAGAAAAAGGACTGCTCTTCATTGGCACCGGTGTTTCCGGTGGTGAAGAAGGCGCACTCAATGGTCCTTCTCTCATGCCCGGCGGTTCTCCCGATGCGTGGCCTCACGTCAAAGATGTTTTTCAGGGCATTGCAGCAAAAGTCGCAGACGGTTCTCCCTGTTGCGAATGGGTCGGCAGCGATGGTGCCGGGCATTTTGTGAAAATGGTCCATAACGGCATCGAATACGGTGACATGCAGATGATCAGCGAAGCCTATTATTTAATGCAAAATGTTCTTGGCATGTCTTACGATGAAATGCACGATGTTTTTACCGAATGGAACAAAGGAGAGTTGGACAGTTACCTCATTGAAATCACCCGCGACATTATGGCGAAAAAAGATGAGGAAACAGGAAAGTATATGCTCGATGTTATCATGGATCGCGCCGGACAAAAAGGCACCGGCAAATGGACGAGTCAGGCGGCCCTCGATTTGGGCATTCCGGCGCAGACTGTTGCGGAAGCCGTTTTTGCCAGAGCTATGAGCGCGATAAAGGAAGAGCGCGTCGAGGCTGCCAAACAATTGCACGGTCCCAAAAAACAATTCGACGGCGATAAAAATGAATTTATCGAGATGATCCGTAAAGCGTTGTATGCTTCCAAAATTTGTTCTTATGCCCAGGGTTACCAGTTGATGCGTGCTGCGGCTGATGAATACGGCTGGGATTTGCATTACGGCGAGATTGCGTTGATGTGGCGCGGCGGCTGCATTATTCGCGCACAGTTCCTCGGTAAAATCAAAGAAGCATTTGATAAAAAACCCGATTTGCCGAATTTGCTTTTGGCTCCTTATTTCAAACAAATTATTGAAGAAAATCAGACCGCATGGCGGGCAGTTGTTGCCAAATCTGTGGAACTGGGTGTACCGGTACCGGCTTTCAGCAGCGCAATTTCATATTACGACGGATATCGTCGTGAACGCCTGTCCGCAAACCTGCTGCAAGCGCAGCGCGACTATTTTGGCGCTCATACTTATGAGCGCATCGACAAACCGCGCGGCGAATGGTTCCATACCAACTGGACGGGCCATGGCGGTACGACGGCATCTTCGACGTATAATGCTTAAATGAATAAATTCTCGTTAAAAAATAAAACCGCTCTCATCACCGGTTCCAGCCGTGGACTGGGAAAGGCCATTGCTCTTGCTTTTGCCGGAGCCGGGGCTGATGTCGTCCTCGTCTCGCGCAGCAAAAGTGCTCTTGAAAACGTTAAAAAGGAGATTGAGCAAAAGGGGGGAAGGGCATGGATTTTTCCGTTTGATCTTTCCAATGTCGATGGGGTCGGTACCTTGTTCCAACGAATTCATGCTGAAACCGGACAAGTGGACATTCTCGTCAATGTTGCCGGAACCATTTATCGCACCGATGCCGTTGATTTTCCCATCGATCAGTGGCAGCGAATTTTAACACTGAATCTGACGGTACCGTTTGTTCTCAGTCAGTCGTTTGCACAAGCGTGCATCGACGGAAAACATCCCGGAAAAATAATCAACATTGCCTCTCTGTTGAGCGAAGCGGCGCGGCCCGGGATTCCGGCTTATACAGCCAGCAAAGGCGGCATCAAACAACTCACCATGGCGCTGGCTGTGGAATGGGCAAAATACAAAATCAATGTTAACGCCATCGGTCCCGGATATTTTGAAACCGAACTGACGGAACCGTTGGTAGAAAATAAAGAGTTCACCTGCTGGGTAGAGGAAAGTACGCCGCTTGGCCATTGGGGTCTGCCGGACGAACTGACCGGCGCGGCTGTATTTCTTGCTTCCGCAGCTTCGGATTTCATTACCGGACAAACCATTTATGTGGACGGCGGCTGGCTGGCCAATTTATAATTTAAGGATATTGGTATGCTAATGACCAAAGAGGAATACAAACGATTCAAAGCACAATACGAGTTGATGGGGGAACTGGAAGATGAAAGGCAAAAATGCACTTATGAAAGCACTAAATCTTTCCACAAATTTTTGGAGTTTCTGGATGAGGCATACTTTCTTTTAATGGATAATAGCAATGTCTCCCGAATATCAGATAAAAAAATGAAAGGCAAGATCGCACTTCGACAATATTTATACAAATACAGAGATAT
>JAACEJ010000172.1 GCA_011682565.1 Actinomycetota bacterium
ACGCTCCGATTTGTTGTGGAAATTGCAGTGGGTACATGCGGAAAAGCGTTTGCGAAAAAAAACTCAAAATCTGAATTTGTTTGAACAATCTTTACCGGCACATAATTTGCTTCCGAAAACAGTTCCGTATGACATGACAACCATTTTAAAACACGAGGTCGAAACATTGGGATTTTTAATTTCCCGCCATCCATTGACCTTGTACAATGACCGGATTCAAAAGATTCGCTATGTGAAAGCAAAAAATATTCCTGACTTTGTAAATAAAAGGATTAGAACGATTGGCTGGTTTATAACCGGCAAAACCGTCGGCACAAAATACAATCAGCTCATGGAATTTATCAGTTTCGAAGACACAACAGCAATTTATGAAACGACATTTTTCCCAAAAGCGTATTCCAGATTTGTGAGCTTTTTGTCCAGGTCTCGTCCGTATGTTTTAGAAGGAACCGTCCATTCTCATTATGGTGCAACAACTTTGACTGTCGACACAGTTTCTTTTTTATAGCATATTGTTTCTTATCACAGTGAAAACAAAATATTTGGATTAAATTTTCTATCAAATCCAGTTACTATTATAATCCGCTTGAAACGTTCATTAAAAGTGGTTGCAGGTGTGGTTGAAAAAAACTTGAAAGAATTCATAAAGCGAATGCCCAAAGTTGAATTGCATTTGCACCTGGAGGGTTCAATTCGCCCGCAGACGGCTTTGGAATTGATGCGCCGCAATGACCCATCAAAGGCCCCTATCAATTCATACGACGTGAAAAAAATATATCGGTTCGACGATTTGAGTGAATTTGTGCAAGGCATGAGAAATGTTTCCGATAATATTCAGAATCTCGCTGACCTGCAGCAGGTCACACTGGAACTTTTTCATTCGCTCATTGAACAAAACGTCCAGTATATTGAATATGATTGCGCCGTGCAAAAGTACATCGATCTGGGCTTTTCGTTGGAAGAAATTGTCGATGCGCTCTATCGCTGTTCGCTTGAATTTCCGGTAAAGAATCGTCTGAAATCAAATCTCGTTATCAATTTGCAAAGATCTCATTCTCCTGCAAAAGTATCTGCGCTGGTTGAGCAGGTTGTTGAACTCGATCATCCTTATATTGTCGGCGTTGGCTTGTCCGGGGACGAGAGTTCTTATCCGCAAAGCCTTTTTACCGAAGCATTTCAAATTGCCAGGCAAGCCGGATTACACAGAACCGTCCATGCCGGGGAAGCTGCCGGCGCATCAAGTGTGTGGGATGCGATAACCCAATTACATGCGGAGCGAATCGATCACGGTACCAGAGCCATCGATGATTTAAAACTTGTTCGTTATTTGCAGGAGCATGAAATTCCGCTCACTCAGTGCCTCAGCAGCAATATTAATCTTAATGTGGTCGACGGATATGAAAATCATCCATTTGGAGAGTTTTACAAAAGAGGTTTATGCGTCACTTTGAATACGGACGATCCCCAGGTTTTCGGCATCAGCTTAACGCAGGAATTTGAGATCGCAGCCCAATACTTTGACCTCGATTCTGCTGATTTGGCCAGGATTGTGTTGAATGGGATAACAGCTTCTTTTGAAAGTGAGCAAAATAAATTGTTTTACTATAAAAGAATTGAAAAAGAATTGACTTTACTGGAAAATGAATTGCACCAGGAATATGTAAACGAAGTGTCTTCCATCTAAATCATTTAATGAAGTTTCAGAAGGGAGTTCCACAATGAAAAAGATAGTCATGATTATTTTAATCTTCGGCATCGCCGGCATTCCGGCCAGTTCCTATGCTCTCAAATTATTCGGCATAGGACCTCGGGGCGGATATTATAAAGCACAGGAAGCCGAAAGCGGAAAAATGTATGTCGGCGCAACAGCGCGTTTCAAACTGGCAGCCCTTGGATTTGAAGGTGCAATTGATTATCGTTCGGAAGAATATGAAAACGGAAACGTCAAGATCACCAGTTGGCCTGTTTCTGCATCGGTTCTTCTATATCCCTTGCCGTTTGTTTACGGCATTGCAGGATTCGGCTGGTATAACTCGACCATCGAGTATAGTTCTAATTTGCCCAATCTGATCACGCCAAAGAGCGAGACCGAGCAACAAATCGGCTATCATTTTGGCGGCGGTGTAGAATTGCCGCTTAGCAGCGCCATGTCGGTTGCCGCAGATATTCGTTACGTTTACCTCGATTATCAGTTTAATTCGACGTCCAGTGGCCAAAAAGTAAAGTCTGATTTTTATGCTATTACGCTTTCAATGTTTTGGGGATTCTAGAGTGAAACTATGACAATTTATTATGCCAGGACATCATCGAATCAATTTGGACCTCTGAGACTTGCAGAAATAAGAAGGTTCGTAAAAGATGGTGTATTTCAATTGTCTGATCAATATTTGGATTTTTCTTCCGTCAAATGGAAAGCGATGGTTGAGGATCCTGTTTTGAAACAAGTTTTCCGGGAAAATAACACCGACAAAAAACCTCCGAAAATCATTGCCATTGCCAGCGGCAAAGGGGGAGTTGGCAAAACAGCTCTTGCTGCTTCCATGTCGATCGAACTTGCCAATCTGGAAAAGAAAGTCATTCTGGTTGATGCAGATTTCGGAGGCCCTGACCTTCATGAATGGATGGGGATCAGCCGGCCTCCGATAACTTTGAATGCGCTGTTCAGCAAAAAAGGCCTGAGCTTGAGTGATATCCTGTTAAGCACTCCGTACAAAAACATTAAAATGATTTGCGGCGATGTCGGGAGCCTCGAGTCATCAAATCCAAAATATTTTCAACGGCTCAAATTTATCCGCCAATTAAGACAACTCGATGCCGATTATGTGCTTGTCGACCAGAGCCCGGGAGTGTCGTATGCAACCGTGGATATTTACCTCAATTGTGACGAGGGGATTATCGTCACACTGCCGGAAGCGACCTCTTACATGGATGCTTTTAATTTCATCAGAAGCACGCTGATAAGACGACTCAAAAAGGCTATATTTTTTAGCGAATATGCATTGCAGCAACTGGAAGAATTCGAAAATCTGGATTGGCGAAAATACGAAAAATCACTACTCCCTTTTTTAGTCAGAATAGAGCGAGACAACACACGGGCAGGTATAATTTTTAAGGGTGTTCTTCGTAATTTTCATCCGAAAATCGTAACCAATATGGTGCAAAATAAACGCGAATCTTTGGAAAGTACGAGGTTTCAATATTCTTTAACAAAACTTTTACTGATAGAGGCAAGGCACCTCGGATTTATCGAGTACCGAAAGGATTTTAGAAGCACACTAAAAGAGCACCGACCTTTCGTTTTGATTGCCCAAAAAGATGCAGATTCGTTACATTTCAAAAAGTGGAGGCGCACTCTTGAGAACGGATTGCATCATCTTGCAAAAATTGGCGCCGGTAAAAAAGAAAACAACCCGACAACGAAAGAACTGCTTCAGCCTGCCATAAACCATTCGCATGAAATACATGCAGGAGTTAAAAAACTCAACCTGCAGATTCCCTCAACTGTGTAAAAGCTCAGTCCAGCCAACAAATGCCTTCAACAAAAATAAAACTGACTGAACTCTATACCCGCCACCTTGGAAAACCGCCCGAAAAAATTATACAACTCAAAGGGGATGGGTCCGATCGCAGCATTTTCAGGCTTTATGGATCGGCGAAAACAGTTATTGGAATCAGCGGGGAAAATCATGCGGAGAATCTTGCCTTTGTCCAATTTTCAAATCATTTTGCCGAGCACGATCTGCCGGTGCCAAAAATCTATGCAACGCAATTGGCAAAGGGAATTTATCTCGAAGAAGATTTAGGCTCCGAAACTCTGTTTGATCGTATTTCAAAGGTGAAGGAGAGATCGAGTGATGCTGTCCTGAATTTGTATCGGAAGGTGATCGAGTGGCTTCCAAAATTCCAGATCGTAGCAGCAAAGGATTTGGATTTTTCCTTTTGCTACCAATACAGAGAATTTTCCCGGGATGCTATGCTTTGGGATTTGCAATATTTCCGACATCGTTTTTTGGATATTTTTTATGACGGTGAATTTTGTGAGGCTGACCTTTTGGACGATTTTCGCTTCTTCACTGATTATCTGAGCCATGCTGATTCGAATTTCTTTTTATACCGCGATTTTCAGTCGCGAAATATTATGCTGAAAAATGATCGTCCGTATTTCATTGATTACCAGTCCGGCAGGCGGGGAGCTTTGCAATATGACTTGGCATCACTTTTATACGATGCAAAAGCGAGACTGCCGGAGAATATACGCGAGGAATTGATCGATTTTTATCTTGAATGTGTTCATAAATATGCTGAAATTAACAGGGCTCATTTTATGCAGTATTTTTATGGATTTGTTCTAATGCGCATTCTTCAGGCGCTGGGCGCATTTGGATTTCTCTCAAAGGTTAAAGGAAAAACACAGTTTAATGAAGGCATACCTTTGGCACTTGCCAATATTGCATCGGTTATGGATAAAGTTACGGTGCTGAAAAGCATGCCTGCTTTAAAAACGATATTGAACCAACTAACAAAGGAGCAGAATGAGAAAAGATTTGCAGATACTCATTCATAGTTTCGGATTCCATAAATCCGGCATCCCGGATGATCCGTATGAAAATGGCGGCGGTTTTGTCTTTGATTGCAGGGCCATCGAAAACCCGGGGCGATATGAAGAGTTCATGCAGTTAACGGGCTTGGACAAAGAGATTATTAATTTTTTGCAAGCCAGGCCTGAAGCAGAGGAATTCCTGGCGCATACTGACAAGTTAATAGAAATGATGATCAACTTTTTTCTGAGCAGAAATTTCAATCATTTGATGATTTCTTTTGGATGCACAGGAGGGAGGCATCGTTCGGTTTTTTGTGCGGAAAAGACGGCGGCAAAACTCAGAAAGAGTGGTTTTGCGGTCGATGTGATTCATAAAGACATTACCGCGGAAAATCACTCCAAATGAAAGCTATTATCCTCGCCGCCGGCTTTGGTACGCGTCTTTTGCCGCTCACTAAAGAGGTTCCCAAAGCGCTCATCAGGCTGGCGGGCAAACCGCTGTTGGAAATATTGCTTAAAAAAATGCTCACCTCCGGTTTTGATGAAATTGCCGTAAATGTCCATCATCATGCGGATAAAATTCAATCGTACCTGGACGATTTCATGCAAAATCACAAGGCCAGGATTTATGTTTCTTACGAACCGGAAGTTTTGGATACAGGAGGGGGAATAAAGAAAATGATCCCGCTTCTTGGGATGGATGAGCCCATTTTGGTGCATAATGTCGACATTATTTCGAATATCGACTTGCATGAATTATTTGAAAAACACAAACGCTTGAATCCGGATGTTACTCTGGTTGTTCAGCAAAGAAAAACGGATCGTTATTTGCTTTTTGACGAGTCCATGCAATTTTGCGGTCGGGGTCAACCTGACTTGCAGGGCAAAAATCTTATTTGCCTGCCAAAAGAAAATGTAAAGTTTTTAGCTTTCTGTGGAATTCAAGTGATAAACCCCAAGATATTCATAAATTACGAGCGCCGAAAATTCAGCAGTATCGATCTTTATATTGATTATTCTAAAGAGGGTGGGAGCATAATTGGTGCACAATATGACGATTTCTATTGGCGTGATATTGGCAAACTCGAAGAATTGAATGATGCTGAAAAAGATATTTCAGAGAAAAAGTTCTCGATATAAAAGCCGCAAAGTCTGTTTCAGATAACTTTACGGCTTTTTAATTTCAGAGCGTTTTTGTTATGATACTATTCTGAGCCTTTCACATCCATCGCTAACTTTCTCAATTCCGGCATAATCTCACTAAAAATTTTGGGGCTGGCATCTTTATCGCCGAAAGTAAAATAGAGAGATTTATACATCTCGAAAAGTTCTTCGTAAATAGCTACAGCTTTCTTTTCCGGCTTAAAAATTCTGTAGCTGGGACAAAGTTTTTCCTGAGCTTCTTCAATGGTTTTGAAAGCTCCTGCTGCAACAAATGCGAAAATTGCCGCTCCAAGACTGGTAACTTCTGATTCCGGTACAAGCACCGATTTGTTGAAAACATTCGCATAAACCTGGTTCAAAATGTCGTTTTTTTGCGGAATGCCGCCGCCATTGATAACACGTTTGATCGGTACACCATATTCCATCATGCGTTCGAGGATAATTCGCGTGTGGAATGCAGTGCCTTCAATGGCTGCAAACAATTCATCCTGAGCGGTTGTTGTGAGCGTCCAGCCGATAGTCATACCCGAAAGTTCGGGATTGACCAAAACAGTGCGATCTCCATTGTCCCAGGAAAAACGAAGCAGCCCTGTTTGCCCACCGCGATAATTCTCGAGTCCTTCAGAAAGTTCACTCACATCCGAGCCTGCGCGTTTTGCAATAGCATCGAAAATATCGCCAACTGCCGACAGCCCGGCTTCAATTCCCCAATAATCCGGATGCACTGAACCTTTAACGACGCCGCTCACGCCGGGAATCAATCCAAGTTCCTTCGCAATGCCCATGATGCACGTCGATGTGCCGACGACATTGACGACATCCCCTTCGCGGATTCCGGCAGCAATGGCATCCCAATGCGCATCCAAAGCACCTACAGGAATCGGAATTCCCGATTTCAGTCCCAGGTGGTTCGCCCATTCGACGCTCAAATAGCCGGCATTTTCAAAAGAAGTTGCATAGTCGCCAACGAGATTGTTTCTCACCTCGCCGAGAAGGGGATCAACCGCTGACAGGAATTTCTTAGACGGGAGTCCGCCAAGGTCTTCGTGCGCCATCCATTTATGACCGGCGGCGCAAACACTTCTACGCACATTCTTAGGATCCTTTATGCCGCTGAGCATAGCCGCAATGAGATCGCAATGTTCAAAAGCACTGGCAAAAGAACTGCGTTTTCCCGGATTGTTCCGTAACCAGTGCAGCACTTTAGCCAAACCCCATTCTGAGGAATAAATGCCGCCGCACCACTCGATGTTTTTTAAATGAAGTTCATGGGCTTTTGCCGTAATTTCTGCAGCTTCTTTTTTCGCCCGATGATCTGCCCACATATAATAATCATCGATCGGCTGAAGATTTTGGTCCACAGGAACAACCGTCGAGCCTGTCGTGTCGATTGCAATGGCCTGAATTTCTTCACCTGAAATCTCTGCATTTTCTATCGCGCCCTTAAAAGCG
>JAACEJ010000173.1 GCA_011682565.1 Actinomycetota bacterium
CCCGACAAAAAGTTTATGGTTTGGGTTACTCTCTTCTTGTTTTTGTCTATGATAAAAGCGATGATCAACTACAAAGAACTGGCCGCTTAAATATCCTGTACACAATTTTTGTTGAAAATTATCGAACCGGAGATTTTCAAACGACATCAGGACTGAAGGGAATTCTTGATAACAATGGTAATACAGATGATATATTGGCATTTTTTGAAGAACGAATGCTGCCCCTTGATGAAATACAAGCTCAGGCATTAGCTGAAGAGGTTATTCAGAATCCTCCCGAGATTGGTTATTTGACTATATCAAATGCCTTACAATGGAGACTTCAGTACAACCGGGTGATCCAAAAGGCAGATGAAATACCGGGAATAAATAAGGTGCTATAGTATGAAGCAGAAAGAATTCGGCGATTTCCAAACTCCGGATGAATTGGCAAGGGAGGTCGTTGAACTTGTTTCGCAAACCCTGCATTCCCCGGATATAGTTGTAGAACCAACTTGTGGAAAAGGAAGCTTTCTTGGCGCTTCTCATGATAAATGGGGGGACCATTCTAAATATTTTGGATTTGAGATTAATGATACATATCTCGACTTTTGCACGAAAAGGTTCTTGGGAATAGACATTATTACTCTAGAAAAGCAGGATTTTTTTTCGTTTGACTGGGATTTGTTTTTCAAAGAATTTTTATCTAAAAAAATCCTCATAATTGGAAATCCACCCTGGGTTACAAATTCTACACAGGGTGTGATTGGCGGAAAAAATTTGCCTGTGAAATCTAATTTTCAGGGACATAAAGGTTTTGATGCGAAAACAGGCAAAGCAAACTTTGATATAGCCGAATGGATAATTATAAAATTGATGGAATCAGTTGCCGGGTTTAAAGGATATTTAGCTTTCCTTTGTAAAACAGCAACAGCAAGAAAAGTATTGATTCACTTTTGGAAAAAAGGAGCCAATATTGGTCAATCCAAACTTTATCTCATCGATGCAAAAAAGTTTTTTAATGTTTCAGTGGATGCTTGTTTGTTTTTGGTAGAGTTTTCGGGCGATCGCAGAGATAAAAGTGCTTTGGTATATTCTTCAATGAAACATGATAAAAAAATGTTATATCGATTTGGAATGCAAAAGGGACAATTAATTTCAAATTTGGATGATTACGAAAAATATAAATATCTTGATGGTTTTTCAAGTTACACCTGGCGTTCCGGCATTAAACATGATGCATCCAAAGTAATGGAGTTGTATCGGGAGAAAGGGAGATTTATCAATGGTTTTGGTGAAACAGTCGATATTGAGAATACTTTTGTTTATCCTCTTTTAAAATCATCGGATATTGGCAACAATCGTTTAATCCCGAGAAAATATGTTATCGTTACTCAACAATTTGTAGGTGAAGATACAAATTATATTTCAGAACTTGCCCCGAAAACATGGAATTATTTGCGCAAATATTCTTCTGAACTTGCAAGACGAAAAAGTTCAATTTATAAAAATCGTCCCCAATATTCTATGTTTGGCGTGGGACGCTACAGTTTTTCCAAGTGGAAAGTTGCTGTATCCGGGTTGTACAAGAATACCTTATTTGTCGTTGTGCCTCCTTTTGATGGAAAGCCTACAATGGTAGATGATACGTGTTATTTTATTCCATGTGGTTCTGAACAAGAAGCACGATATTGGGCCAAAGTACTGAACTCTGATGATAACCAACGATTTCTCAAGTCATTAATATTTTTTGATTCAAAACGTCCTGTTACTGTTGATATATTAAAGCGGATAAATATGGCTGAATTGTCACGGCGGCATGGAGAATTCGAACTTGCACGTAATTATCTTGAACTTGCCGGTTCCATTGAAGGAAGGCAACCGTCATTAGTTTTCGAACAACGAGAAAAGTATCGAAAAAATCGTACATGAAAAATGAGTTGTTGCCGGAAAAACAGTGGAGCTAAATAAGTTCTTGCGAGTATAAAAACAAAACAATTAAAGGGAGTCGAAATGTACCATTCAAGATTAATATCCTATGTTATGTTTATTCTTTTTAATGTACTTTTATTATTTCCCATCCACCATCTTAAAGCACTCGATAACGGTCTTGCACTGACACCGCCGATGGGGTGGAATAGCTGGAACAAGTTCGGCTGCGATGTAAATGAGGATTTGATCAGAGAAATGGCGGATGCCATGGTCGGCAGCGGCATGAAGGATGCCGGGTACCGGTACATTGTAATCGACGATTGCTGGCAAGTGAGCCGCGATGATGAAGGAAATATTATTCCCGATCCGGAGCGGTTTCCTTCGGGGATGAAAACGCTGGCTGATTATGTGCATTCCAAAGGATTAAAATTCGGCCTCTATTCCGATGCCGGCAGGATGACATGCCAAAAACGCCCCGGCAGCCGAGGCTACGAATTTCAGGATGCACGCCAGTATGCGGCCTGGGGTGTTGATTATTTAAAGTATGACTGGTGTCATCACGGTAAACAGAATGCAGAAGCGTCGTATGCGTTGATGCGGGATGCGCTCAAGGCTTCGGGGCGCCCAATTGTTTTCAGCATCTGTGAGTGGGGCAGTAACAAACCGTGGCTATGGGCGCAGGATGTCGGCAATTTGTGGCGTACGACCGGTGACATTCATGATTGCTGGGATTGCGGCAGAGGTAAGACAAGCGGCGGCTGGACGAAAATTCTTGATTTTCAGAACGGCCTGGAATCGTATGCCGGGCCGGGGCACTGGAATGATCCCGATATGCTCGAGGTGGGCAATGGTCACATGAGTACTGCGGAGTATCGCGCGCATTTCAGCTTTTGGTGTCTTTTAGCTGCGCCCTTGATGGCCGGAAACGATCTTCGCAGCATGTCTGCCGATGTTGCCGGCATTTTAACAAATAAAGAAGTTATTGCTGTGGATCAGGATTCACTTGGGGAGCAAGGCCGTAAAATCAGAGATGATGGTGATTATGAAGTTTGGGCCAAAGACCTTAAGGACGGCAGTTACGCCGTCATTTTGTTCAATCGTAGTAAAAAGGAGAAGAAAATTTCCGTTTCCTGGAAAGAGATTGGATTTTCAGTAAAGTCCGCGCAGGTCAGGGATTTATGGATGCATAAAGATCTGGGCAGTTATAAAGGGCGTTTTTCCACCCTCGTGCCTTCTCATGGCGTTGTAATGATCAAAGTTATGTAAAATAAGAATGATACAAAATTCGGAAAAGATTCAAAAAAGGAGAAAATAATGGGTCAGCTTTCACGCAGAAGTTTTTTTAAAAAAACACTTGTTACAACAGCAGGTGTAGGCATTATGTCCACAATGATTGATTCAAGCCGTTCGCCGGTTCTTGGCGCTAATGATGAAATTCGTGTGGCTGTTGTAGGCTTTCATGGCAAGGGGGCACAGCATATAAGAGTTTTTGGTGAAATTCCCAACGTCCGGGTTGCTGCTTTGTGCGATGTCGATGAGGACGTTCTTCAGGGACAGGTGCAAAAATTCAAAGATCGTGGTGAAAAAGTGGCTGCTTTTAGAGATGTACGCAAGCTTCTCGAACAAAAAGATATCGATGCGATCGTTATTGCAACTCCAAGCCACTGGCATTCTTTAATCGGGATATGGGCTTGCCAGGCAGGCAAGGATGTATACGTTGAGAAACCGGTTTCTCTCAATGTTTGGGAAGGAAGAAAATTAGTTCAGGCCGCAAGAAAGTATAAAAGGATTGTACAAGCCGGGACACAAAATCGGTCGGATGTCGGCTTGCGTGCTGCAAAAAAATATATACAAGAAGGACATTTAGGTAAGGTTTTATGGGCTCATGGTTTGTGGTATAAGCGGCGAACCAGCATTGGTAAAGTTCCCGGACCTCGCCATGTCCCGCCGCAGGTGGACTATGATCTGTGGACCGGTCCTGCACCGTTGGAGCCGCTGCGCCGCGAACGTCTTCATTATGATTGGCATTGGCGCTGGGTAACCGGAGGCGGTGATATGGGCAATCTGGGCGTTCATCAGATTGACGACTGCCGCTTTGTTTTGGAATATGAGGGCTATCCTGATAAAGTTATGAGTTTTGGCGGTCGTTTTGGCTATATCGATGATGGTGAAACGCCAAACACCCAAATGGCGATTTTTAATTATAAACCGGCTCCAATAATCGTTGAAGTGCGTACTTTGCCGATAAAGAAAGGCGTCCGGGCGATGGATAATTATCGTGGTGTCCGCATGGGCAATATCATCCAATGTGAAAACGGATATTTTGCCGGTGGTCGCGGTGGAGGTTGGGCTTATGATAATAATCGAAAAAAGATCAAGCAATTTCCGGGAGACGGCGGCGGAACTCACCAGGCTAATTTCATCGCTGCTGTTCGCAGTCGTAATGTGGATGAACTTCATGCCGATGTGCTCCAGGGACATATTTCTTCCGCGTTGTGTCACATGGCAAATATTTCCTATCGGATAGGTCAGCAATCTCCCGTAGAAAAGATCAAAGAGTCGGTTAGTGGCTACCAGGACGGCGTGGAAACTTTGGAAAAGATCAAAGCACATCTTGAGGCAAATGAAGTGGATCTGGTAAAGACCCCGATAGTGAATGGCCCATGGCTGGAGTTTGACGGCAAAAAAGAGCGCTTTAAGAAAGATTGGGGTTACGAAGCCAATATGTATTTATCGCGGCTTTATCGCAAACCTTTTGTTGTGCCTGAAAATGTTTGATCCATTGCCCGGGACTGCTACATATAACATGCGCTACATCTGGTCGATTTCACTAGTAGCGGCAATGGGGGGATTGCTCTTTGGCTACGACTGGGTCGTTATTGGCGGTGCAAAACCTTTTTATGAGGAATATTTCCATCTTACCAGCGCATTTCAAATTGGTTGGGCAATGAGCAGTGCGCTGGTTGGCTGCTTACTCGGTTCAGTTGTTTCCGGAAGTCTTTCCGATAGATTGGGACGCAAACGGCTTTTAATATTTTCAGGATTATTATTTCTGAAATTTTCCCCAACCGCATTCGCGGTGTAGCAATGTCGGTTGCTGTTTTTTCGTTGTGGTCGGCATGTTTCATCCTCACCTATAATTTGAAAGGAAATGATTCCATGTCTTCTCAAAACGGAATCAAAGATAAAGTAACCAGACGACAATTCATTGCCGGTTCCGGTACTGCCGCACTTGCATTTACAATTCTCAAACCGCAACTGGTGAGAGGTACAAGTGCAAATTCGAAAATAAGGCTTGGCCTTATTGGATGCGGCGGTCGTGGAACCTGGATTGCCGGACTTTTTAAGGAACATGGCGGTTATGAAATTTCTGCCGCTGCCGATTATTTTCAGGATCGCGTGGATGCATTCGGCAAAAAATATGGCGTCGATCCTTACCGCCGGTTTACCGGACTTTCAGCTTACAAAAGATTGCTTGAAAGTGGTGTGGATGCCATAGCGATCATCAGTCCGCCGTATTTTCACCCCGAGCAAGCGGCTGCGGGCGTTGACGCCGGGATTCATGTTTACCTGGCCAAACCCATTGCCGTGGATGTACCCGGCTGCAACAGTATTGAAAAAAGCGGCCGGAGAGCAACTGCAAACAAGCAATGTTTTCTTGTCGATTTCCAAACGCGCGCTAACGAATTTTTTATCAAAGCGGTCAAACGCGTGCATGGCGGTGCCATCGGTGAGTTTGCATTTGGGGAATCCAGTTACCATGCGGGCAGCCCCTGGAAACAATGGTTCGATCTTGTTCGAACCATTCCGAATAACCCCGCAGTACGGCTGCGCGCCTGGGGTATAGACCTGGCGCTCTCGGGTGACATTATCACCGAGCAGAATATCCACACGCTGGACGTTGCCAGTTGGATTATGAATGAAACGCCGATTTATGCTGTGGGTACGGGCGGCCTGACGGTTCGGGCGAAACTGGGTACCTGCTGGGATCATTATGCTTTGCTGTTCCAGTACCCCAACAATATTGGAATTACTTTCAGTTCCCGGCAATTTAACGGCCATGATACGCCCGGAGGGATTAAAAATCGTATGTTCGGCTCAAAGGGTGTGTTGGAAACAAAATACGGCGGCCAGGTATTGATCCGCGGGGAAAACTTTTATCGCGGCGGGGACACCGGGGGCATTTACAAAGAGGGTGCTCAAACGAACATTGTCACTTTTCATAAAAATATTACCAATGGTGTTTACGACAATCCGACCGTTGCTCCCAGCGTTCGCAGTACTCTGGTGACAATTCTCGGGCGCACAGCCGGAAGAAAAGGGCGGCAGGTTTTCTGGTATCAGATTTTGAACAGCACGGAGAAACTGATTGCGGATTTGCGTGGTTTGAAAGATTAGTGCTTGATCTTTTAATTAACTGATAAAAATTACCAAATTACCTTAATGTTACCCCATTTGATAATTTTTTTATCCTTTGAAATTAAAGGAGCATGGTGTTGCATACAACTCGCGACAATCAATCTGTCTGCGGGGTCACCATGGAAAGCACCGGGAAGACGGGTTGAGAGGATAGCGATTTCCGGGTCTATTGGCAATAGTTTTATTCCGGGATATTTTAATGCCTGATTCACCCATAGTTGAACATCTATGCTTAATCTTAAGCGTTCTTTCGCAACGAGCATGGCGACTTCCCAACATGAAATAATGCTAATGCCTAATGTGTCTTCCGATTGGATTCGATTGAGAGCATTTTGCGATAATTCATCAGTGTCGTCATTGACCCAAAAAATCCAGGCATGCGTATCAAGGACGATCATTTTTCCGCCTCCCATTCCTCATCGATGGGAGATATAATGTCACCGATAAAAGTCGCCATTCCCTTTAATGGCTTTTCTTTATGATCGTTTGTTGCTTCTACAGGAACTAATTTTGCTTTTGGTTTTCCATATTTGGTAATGACAAGCGTCTCGTGAGTTTGTGAGACCTGGTCTATCAAAGCCAGACAATGTGTTTTGAAATTTCCTGCTGGTATTGTTTTCATGATTGTTCCGATTTAATTTAATGACCAACAATAGATGACTATGGTTGTAATCTAAATCTTTTTTAAGGCAATGTCAAGTGATAAAAACGATTGAAAGCATTTAAAATTCATAGTCTCTAATGTAATCGCAAAAATAGAGGACTTTATTTATATCACCCTGTTGAAACAGAAAGGGTTCCACATCTCGTGCGAG
>JAACEJ010000174.1 GCA_011682565.1 Actinomycetota bacterium
ATATACAAAAGATTATTAAAACATATAACAAAATCCTCAAAATCGATCCAAGGAATGCGGAAGCGTATTACAATCTGGGTGTCTTTTACTATAATTCCAATGATATCGATAATGCTGAAAAATTTTTCAACCGCGCCGTTCAGGTAGGAAATTCCCTCGATGCGCATTTATACCTTGGCCACATTTATGAGAGTCAGGGGTTGATTGACAAGGCCATTGAAGAATACCGCCTGCGAATCCGTTTTAAAAAAGGTTTTAAGGATCCATACGCTGAAGAGGCGCGCGAAAGACTCTACGTTCTTACACATGCAGATTCGGTTCTCAAAACTTCCAATGCAAAAGTTAAATAAAAAATTCGACTGGCAGTGCTGCGATATTTCTCTCCCACTATGGAAGAGAACTTTTATCATGGGCATTCTTAATGTAACACCCGATTCTTTTTCCGATGGTGGTCGATACGCAAATATCCACCGCGCCGTGGACAGAGCTTTGGAAATGGCCGAACAGGGAGCGGACATCATTGATGTTGGCGGTGAATCCACGCGTCCCGGCGCTGAAAAAGTGAGCGAGGCGGATGAACTCAACCGCGTCGTGCCCGTCATCGAAGCGCTGAGCGAACAGCTAGCTATTCCAATATCCGTCGATACTTATAAATCACACGTTGCGGAACGGGCACTGGAGGCGGGGGCAAAAATTGTCAACGACATCAGCGGACTGCGGTTTGATAAAAAAATGGCTAAAGTCGTTGCATTAAAAGGCGCCGGAGTTGTTCTCATGCACATCAAAGGTGAACCGCGAAATATGCAGCAAAATCCGCATTACGACGACGTGATGAATGAAATTGTGCAATACCTTGACGAAAGCAAAGAGATCGCTTTTAAAGAAGGAATATCCAACCGACAAATCGTTATCGATCCGGGAATTGGTTTTGGAAAACGGTTGCAGGATAATTTCACAATCATTCGCGAACTAGACAAACTTTTTGTTTTATCGAATCCGATACTTGTCGGTCCTTCACGCAAATCTTTTATCGGCAATGTTCTTGAACTGCCTGCAAACGAACGCCTGGAAGGAACAGCAGCGGCTGTGGCATTAAGCATACAAAATGGTGCACAGATTGTGAGGGTACACGATGTGAAGGAAATAAAACGCGTCGTTAAAATAACGGATGCCATTTTAAAGAATGATAAAAGATGGGATTAACGTTATTTAAAATAGGTTTTCTTCCGGTTACGGTGATGGATGTTCTGGACATTGCTGTGATGTCTTATGTCATTTATCGCGTTTACAATTTTCTCAGGGGAACACGTGGTGCACAGATGTTCGTCGGCCTGATTTTTATTTTGCTTTTTTCAGTTATCGCACCGCTTTTGCAAATGAAAGGAATGACCTGGATTTTTGAAAACCTGCGAACGATTTGGCTGCTTGCATTCGTCATTCTTTTTCAGCCGGAATTGAGACGACTCCTGATTAACATAGGCCAAAACAGAGTTATGCGGGTATTTTTCAAAGCATCCGGCAGCAAAGTTATTGATGAAATTATCAAGGCGACAGCAGAATTGCGGGATCGCGGTTACGGCGCGCTGATCGTACTGGCCAGAGAAACCGGCCTGAAAAATGTCATCGAAACCGGGATTAAAATTCAGGCGGATGTGTCCGCACCATTGATTATGTCAATTTTTAACCCCAGATCGCCCCTGCATGACGGCGGACTCATTATCCAAAACGACATCATTGCAGCCGCAAAATGCACTCTGCCCATTGATCAGGACTCGGAAGCAAACATCAACTATGGAACACGACACAGAGCAGCACTCACACTCGCTGAAGAAACGGATGCAATGATTATTGTCGTATCGGAAGAAACCGGGAAAATTTCGGTTGCAATGTCCGGCGAGCTTAAATATGATCTTAAAGAAAGCGAGCTTTTACACATCCTGACAGAGGGATACAGATACGGGCAGTCCGAAATCAGCGATACTGGCAATTTTCATAAATCTTTTGTCGACCAAAAATCGTGAATATGTCTCGTACATTTTTACAATATCTACTCTTATTTTTTGCGGCCATCCTCCCCTGCCTTTATCTGAACGCAATGGATGAAGGTGTAATCATGGTCGCCAACAGCAGCACTACGCATGACGGCCGGCCGCTCATCTGGCAAAACCGGGAAAGCGGAGAAGAACATGTCAAAGCAAAACTCTTCCGCTGGCCGCAATATGATTTTATCGGTATTATTTATTCAAATGACACGACCCGCGTATGGATGGGATTGAACACGGCGGGATTCGCCCTTGTTGGAACACCATCACCAGACCACCACGCCACGACTACAACTGCTCAGCCGGGAGCATTTATAAAAAAGGCATTGGGCACCTGCGGGCGCCTGGAGCATTTTGAAAACCTGCTGGCGCAAGCTGCGAGCGCAGGGATTGGCAGTCAATATAATTTTGGCTGCATCGATGCACTCGACGGCGCGGCTGTTTATGAAATGTCCGGCAGCGACTATCAGAAATTTGACACACACAACCCACTGGATGCCCCACAGGGCTTTTTGGTGCGCGCAAATTTTTCTTTAACAGGAAAGGGTAAAAAGGCATCCGGCAGTTACCGCTATCATCGCGCAAATGAAATACTTTTCAATGCAGTAAAAAATCGTATGCTTGATTATCGATTTGTTATACGGAAAATGGCACGAGATATTGCAAGTCCGCAAATCAATCCTTACCCTCTCCCCTGGCAGGAAAGTTATAAAGAAGCACCCAAAGGATTCGTGATGACTGAAAACAGTCTGAACCGCCATAACACAGTGTGCAGTGTTGTCATTCACGGCAGCCGGCTGGCCGAAGCTCCCGAGTTTTCGACAATGTGGGTTATGCTCGGCGAACCGATTTGTACACCGGCAGTACCCCTGTGGCCGCGATGCGGACCCGTGCCGGCAGAATTGGACGGAAAGGGGAATGCGCAATTAAACCAGATTTCCATCGAAACAGATCATACGCTCTATTCCGCTAAAAAATGGCCGACATTTATAAATTCATCTTCGCTGGTTGAAGGAAGGTATCCGGTTCTTCTGCAAAATGAAAAAGTTGAAAAAGAAATATTTCTACAGGTCGATCGCCAACTCGCTACCTGGCGTCGATCATCTGTTTCTCTGGAACAGTTTTCTATTTTTCAAAAAAAATTGATTTCAAATGTCGCACGTCAACTGGAATTCTAAGTTGATATTTTAAAAAGGTCCGTGAGCAAAACAAACAGGCATCAGAAATGAAAACTGATAAATGGCAACAATAGCCGAGTCACCGGAAGCAGCAGCTTTATTAAAACTTGCACTACACATCAACGACATCTGCGACCATGAAGGCGATATTACCGATTTTCTGCCCACCCTTTTGCATCAACTGGCTCAACTGCTGGACGTTCAATCGGCCGCCATCACCGTCATCGATTCCGAGAACAAGCAAAAAGTATTAAGCCGTTATGACCGTGGGGAAACTGAGATCAGCAACGGAAGCCTAGTCGAACTGGCAAATGTTGTGGTCAATTCGAAAGAGCTTTTCACTGAAGCGGATTCCCGACCCGGCTTTGACAATGTCCTTGCCGTGCCGATCATCAGAACAGACCGGGTTCTCGGCTCATTCATTCTCGCGAATAAATCCAACGGCAATTTTGGTGATTACGACCGCATCGTTGTAACGCTTGTAGAAGCACAAATGGATTATGTCATCGACGACTGGCTCAAGCGTCAAAAACAATTGATGATCGAAACTGAAAACCGGGTTCTGAAAGAACTGGACAAAATTCGCGATGAATCGCAGGATCAGGGAGAGGCGCTGGATGAAATGATTTCTACGATCCTGAATTCCGTGGACGCACAGATCGGCTTTATCACACTTTATAATTCTGATGGAGATCGACACTTGCCCGGCGGCAAAGTCATTCGCGGCAATCGGCCCATGAGCCAATCGGACTATAAGCAGGTCGGAGAATTCATACGCGCCGCAAAGAAGAATCATGAAACCATTCGAATTGAAACGATTCCGAATAGCGAAATCGATTCCATTCTGGTTGTTCCGATGTTCATCTCGGAAATGTTTCTCGGATCGGTTGTTTTGATAAACAAAGAACATGCAAATCACTTTACACCACAGGATCAAACGCTTGTTGAATCCGTTACCGGAATTATTGATACATTCATTTTCCAGGAAGAAAAATTTAAACGCCTGATGAAGCTTGTTGGCCGCGAAGCAACGCGCGATGTGGAAGAAGCGCTGATGGGACACCGCCCGGACACGGGGCATGGCCAGAAAATGGAAATCACCATGTTCTTCGCCGACATTCGAAATTACAGCGAAAAAACGCGCGACATGGATCCGACCACAACCGTGAGAATGCTCAACGATTTTTTCAACGCCGTAACGCCGATCATTACCGCCCACAACGGTATTGTTGATAAATATGTCGGTGATGAAATTGTGGCGCTCTTTACAAGGTCTACGGTGAAAGGAAGTCACCAGGCGCTGGCTGTCGAAGCTGCACTATGCATTCAAACCGAATTAGACAGAATGAACCGGGAGTGGGAATTAACCGGCAGGCCGACAATTCAGATCGGTGTCGGTATTCATACGGGCGAAGTTATTCTCGGTCAAATTGGAAGCTACGAGCGTAAAGATTATACGGCAATAGGTTCCAATATGAATTTTGCCGCCCGACTACAATCAATTGCCGGCCCCGGCGAGATCATCATCAGTGAAAATACTTATATTGGCTTGACAGGGAAAATTATGGCGAGGCACGTCGGCCCGTTTGAAATTAAAGGTTTTGGTGAATCACTGGCCTATCTCGTTGAGGGAAGATCACCGGATCAGTTTTAAACAAAAGAATGGAGATTACAATGATAACAAATCAGGAAATCGAAAAGGCAAAAAACCGGGCAAAATCTTTTTACGACCGCGCTGGAATTGTTATCACCGAGGAAGAATTTCAATCGCTGGAAATTACGGATCTTGGCCTGGGCCGGTTTGAGGAAATCGGCCTGACTTTGCTTGTTTATGTAAATTCAGCCCGAGTCTGTGCAAAAGAAATGGTTCTCTTTCCGCATCAAATTTGTCCGGAGCACAAACACCCGCCGGTGATGGCCGAGCCGGGCAAGGAAGAAACTTTTCGTTGCCGCTGGGGTGAGGTTCTTTTATACGTACCGGGCGAACCCACATCACATCCCCGGGGACATGTACCTGCCGATAAGAAAGACACTTTTACCGTGTGGCATGAAATTGTTCTTTTGCCCGGAGAACAATACACAATCAAACCGAACACCTGGCACTGGTTTCAGGCCGGCGCCGAAGGAGCAGTCATTTCAGAATTTTCCACCACAAGCCGGGATGAGAGTGATATTTTCACAGATGCAGAAATTAAACGTGTTGGAGAATGAGTGTTCGCAATGGGACGCCTGTTATGCCATAATACATAATCTTTACGTTGTCAATTTATTCTTTCAGCCCGGATTTATGCAAAATTTTGTCTTGAAGCAACCTTTGCATGGATTTTCAGCCTTGAATCAGCAAAACCGTTAAACATCATACAAATATTCTGCTTCACATAAATTTCTCCCCTTCATTGGCATAAGCTTTGCAAAAGAGAGAGAATAAACAGGAAATGAACAGAAGGAACATCATGAACTTTTACATAAAAACAATTCTTCTAATCGTCCTCGGTTTTGCAATCGTTGCTCCGGCAGATGGGAAAAAGAATGAAGCAAAAGAAATCACTCTCCCCAAAATAATCATTCCGGGACCGAAAAAAGAAACCGACAGGAAAAAGGTCAAAGCTACAAGACAGAAAAACCTGCCTTTGATTCAGAAACAAAAAAAACAAATTGAACTTGCATTTTATTTGCGTATGCCGGAACAAATAGATTTCACCTGATCATAAACAAGACATTCACCACCCGTTAATTGATATCCTCCTTTCCACCATCAAAAAGGGACAGTCTCAGCAACTGCCCCTTTTTTGTTAATCGCTGTATAAAATGCATCGGTTCATCAGATCATTATTCTTCAAGCCTCAAAATAATAGTCAGATTTTGATGATTGAAAATATCCTTGCCTTCCGGAGTAAAAAGATAATCCATGCGATTTTTATAGAATTCTGCAATGCGGCTGCGAACCATTTTCAACGTGCTGTTCAAAAAACGGTTCTGCTCGGTAAATCCTTCACCCAGTACGGCAAAAGCACTGGGCAACCATTTTGTGGGAAATTGTCCTGCATACTGACCGTCTTCTTTAAATTGGTCGATTTGTTCCTGCAATAATTTTAATGCTGCTTTTTGCCCCTCTTTCGAGTGACAGGCTAGATTGTTTTCTTCAAGCCACCTCACCAAAGCTTCGCGATTTGGAACAATTAATGCGATTGTATATGGCGATTGATTGTTGTAGAGCATCACCTGATCAATGTAATTTGAATGAGATACCATAGCTTCCTCAATTCCTTCCGGGCTGTATTTTTCACCGTCACTACTGATGAGCAAGCTCTTTTCCCGGCCAAGCACATACAGAAACCGGTCTTGATCCAGGTAACCAATGTCTCCGGTGTAAAGCCAACCATCCCGGATCGTCTCACGCGTAGCCTTTTCATTTTTCCAGTATCCGGCCATCACATTCTCACCTTTAACTACAATTTCACCCTCTTCACCCACAGGAACCTCTTTGCCGTTGTCATCACAAATTTTTAATTCCAGGTTTTTTACCAGAGTACCGGAAGACCCTAATTTATGTCTTTTGGGTACATTGACCGAAATAATCGGAGCGGCTTCAGTTAATCCATACCCCTGGAACATTGGAATTCCGATAGCATAAAAAAACCGCTGCAATTCAATATCAAGCAACGCACCGCCGCCGATAAAAAATTCCAGTCGACCGCCAAAGCCCTCACGGATTTTGCTGAAAAGAATTTTATCAAAAAACAATAAAAGCGGCTTTCTTAAAAATCGTAATCCTTTCCCCCTGCTCCAGCCATCGGCGTTATAGGCATACGCGTTTTTAAGAGCGCGTTGAAAGAGCTTTTCAACCTTGGGGCCTTTTTGCCGAATACCCTTTTCAATATTCTTACGAAAATTCTGCGCCAAAGCCGGTACACTCAA
>JAACEJ010000175.1 GCA_011682565.1 Actinomycetota bacterium
GGTAGGATGAGCGACAGGATGAACGCTTTGCCTTTATTTTTATGAGGCATTGAAATGTCGTCGCTTTGAGCAAAAGACATTTGCAACTTTTCCGGTTTCTCAACGTTTTGTGCCGAATAAGAACTCGTATTCAGACCCAGAGAATTCTGCAAAAAGAAGGCGTCATGGGCTGCCCCGTCAAAAGCAAAACCCATCGAATGAACGATGAAAAGAGCAAACAAAATGATATAATATTTCATAAACTTTTACCAATTCAACTTTAAAGTCAAGGCCGCATAGCTTTGATTACCCAGCCTGATCATATCGCCCTGCATACTGGCGGTCAGTTTTTTATTGTCCCGGCTGACAGTCCAGGCGGCATCCAGCGCGCTGAGGATATGATTAAAAAGGACAATAGTAATTCCCTTTGTTGCATTTTTGAATGCCTGATTACTCGCATTCCGGCGTTCTTCATAATACAAGCGGTTTTTCGAACGCATCGTCGCTCTGTCAAAGCCTTCATCCAGCAAACCAATATCCGAATCATCCCATGCATAATTAAACTGATCGTATTTACCGATCATTTCATAATACTGCTGATCTTTTTCTTCATGAAGACCGTGGCTAAAGTGATCATGTTCCCAGGCACGCAAAGCGTCCATATCGTTTCTATCGACGCCGGAGTGCGTCGCAACCCAGTCCCAGTAAACACTCTCTGTCCAGTGAGCATCGGCGTACTTTTTAAATTCTGCATCGATATCATTACCTTTCTTATTCTGGGTGATGTAGAGTACCCACCCTGCAGTCTCCAGGGCAAGGAAACCGGCGGCTTTGAGATATTTTCCGGCATACGCTTCTCCGCTGCCCGGAATAAAAGCCGACATGAACAGTGCCTTTTTCGGAGATTTCAAACCCTTCAGTTGTGCAGCCGGTACCACGGAGGTTTTTTCAGCAACCTGCGCATTAAAAGAAAGTGCCGGATTTGATTGCAGCATAAAGTTTTGCCAGTCTGTTTCGCCGGCAAATACTACGGTCACCGCAGAGAGGAGCAACAAGACAAATATTTTTGTTTTCAATTTTCTCACCTCGCAATAAAAAATTAATCCATAAAATCAAACAACAGCGTCACATAAAACCGCCATTCCTTGCCGTACTGATAGCCTTCGTGTTTAAATTGATCGAGACCATAGGCTGATTCGATAGAAAGGGCGGTTGGAAAGCCATAAAATGAAAATGCTGAAAATCGCAAACTGGCGCCGACATCCTTGCGAAAATTCGACAGAACTACTTTATCCTGATTGAAAGCGTTGCCGTAATCAAAAAACGCACCGATGAACATGTTGTTGGTGGTTATGTTAAAAAAACGCTTTTGCAATTGCGTAAAAACAGGAAAGCGATACGTGAATCTACCGACCAGGAGTTTGCGGCCTTCAATGCTGTAAAATGGATAACCGCGCAATCCCGGCATACCACCGGCGAAAAAATTAAAAAAACTGTCGACAGGCCGGTCGATCCAGCCACCGCGAAAATGGATGGACAAAGCGTGTTTTCCCGACCAGGGCATGGCCATGTATTCGCGCCAGTCAAACTGCACGCGGTTCACATTATAATTCGTATAAATTTCCTGCGGCGTGCCGTAATCATTGTTCGTGGCAAAATCCTTAAAAAACTTGTTGTATTCCCGCGTATATTCCAACTCTATTTTTCTACCTGCTGCAGGATTAATCCGGGAATTCACACCCGGCGCAATCTTGCTGTAATTCCATTTCAGGCGAAAATGATTGCCGATAAAATATGTATTCATCGGCGAAACCCATTTGTTTCCCTGGAAGAAAAAATCTCCGATTTTGCTGGTATAGCGGCTGTTTACAAAAGCCCCGCGAATAAGCTGGTGGTCCGTGAGCCGGTAGTAAGCGCCAATATCCGCCTCAAGAATATTAAAGCCGATATCCACAATCACTTTTTTAGGATAATCCTCAATCACACCGATCGATCTTTTGATATTCCGGGTAAAACCGTACAATTCCAGAAAAAGCGTCGGAGCGAGCTTACGATACTCGAACATTGCGAATGCATCTATATCCTTGCGAGCATTAACGGCAAATCCGCCAAGTACTGAATAGCGATCGAGTATATCGCTGGCGTAAAAATAAGTGCCCAGTTTCACCCTGTTTGAATCGATCATCACACGCGGAAGAAAAGAAACCTGGCCATAGGTCATGCTGTAAGGTTTGGCCTGCGTCTGCGGTAATTTTGTATCGTCATAATTGTGCGCGGATTTAAAAGCGGCATAAACATTCTCATCAACCGTGTTGCTCAACTCCGGCGCTTTACTTTTATCCGGCACATATCGAGCAAGAGCAGGGTCGATCTCCCGGGGCGACTCGATCACGGCAATTTTATAGCCATCATCCTGAAAATTTGAAAATGCCAGTTTGCCGTCTTTGGAAAGAGAAGGTGTAAAGGCACCACCGATAACATTTGTCCACAGTTTTAAATCCGAGCCATCTGTTTTGACGCTGTAAATATTGAATATACCGGTGCGGTCCCAAGAAAAATAAACGTGCTTGCCGTCTGGGCTGAAAACCGGGTCACGGGCATCGCCCTGGCCGGCAATAATATCGGAGACAGAACCGCCGGCAACATTCAGCAGCTTTATATCACGCCCGTGCTTGCGCGCCTGGGAAAAAACAATGGATTTGCCATTCGGTGACCAATGCGGCATGTCAAGGCCTTCACCGTAAGAAAAATTTGTTAAAGAACGAACTGGTTTCCCATTGTCATCAAAGAGAAACAAATTGTCTGTCCCGTCTTTCTGGACAACGGAGACAATTTGCCGGCCATCCGGAGACAAATCTGCAGAAAGCGTACGCCGGGCGTTTGTCAGCCTGTGCTCTTTTTTCTTTTTAATGTCATAAAAATAAAGATCGTAATAATGCGATCCATGCTTGCCGCGTTTAACTCGTGAATACAAGAACTTGCTGCCATCTTCCGACCAAGCCACAGGAGCATTGACACCGCCTTTGATTGTTTTAAATTTCTTGGACTCGGTATCGTAAACCTTGAGACTTGTCAATGTCAGGTAATCCGCGGATTCACTGCCGCAAAAGGCAATTTTCTTTCCGTCGGGAGACCAGGCGGGCAAAACATTTCCGATGCCCTTTTTGGTGATAATCATTCCTTCAACACGATTTTTCTTAATTTTGCCGACACCATAGGAATAATAGTCGTTCAGCCCCTGACGCCAGCGTTCGTACAAAGCTTTTCCTTCGACACCCGTCGCATCTTTGATCGCCCCGTTAACTGTAAAACGAGTGAACTTTTTCATACTGCGCGTTAATTTTCTCAACGCCTCAGGATGATAATTTTGCGCGATATATCGGGTAAAGGCATAGCCCGCGTTATAGGTGCGTTCGTTGCCGATGGAGTTTTTTCCAAAGACGCCCATCTCGTCAAAAGAATGCAGTTTATCGGCCAGGATCGCGGTTCTGATGAGCATGTCGCGATGTGTGTCCCAGCGATCATAATCGAGACCGGGCGCCTGGTACTGCGCCATCCCTTCAGCCAGCCACATGGGGACCACAGTCATTGGAATGGGATAAGAAGCAATTACGTTGGGATAACCGTAGAGGACGTCGGGACGTTTTTCTTTTTCATAGCCCATCCACTGAAAATAAAATGCAGGGATTTTTCGCGGTAATTTCCTTGAAGCACCAAGGGAAATCATGTGAGAAAACTCGTGCGTTACCACATTGCGCAGCCAATTATGCGTGCCACGCAAAATAAAAGTCATCTGCGGCGCCCAAATTTCCACTTTATTATCATAGTAAAAAGCAGCGCCATTGGAATTATCATCATGATCCTTGATGATAAAATGAATAATTCCGTTTGGTTTCCAGTCATAAAGAGAAGTAATCGGCCCGTAAATATCCTCTGCAATTTTGGCGACCGTACGGCCGCTGCGCTCGGCACCATCCTGGAAATGAACTTGAAAATGTTTTGTTTTAATTGTTTTCCAGTGCAGTTCAGGATGCGTGTCTTCCCGTTTTTGCGCCAACAGCAAGCCGGGAAAAATGAAGCAAGCAAAAATGAAAAAAAATATCTTGAAATTGTTCATGTCGTTTTCTATTTCACCACAGCGATTTTTATGAATTCCACACTATTTTCAGAGTCGCTTTCCGCTTCCACTCGCGCCAGATATACGCCGCTTTCAATATTGGCAACATCCCACACAATTTCGTGATCTCCGGCGGTCACTTGCCCCGCAGGCAATTCCTGTACAAATTCTCCAGCTATATCGTAAATGCGAACACCCAATTTCTCAGCGGTTTTTGTTAAAGTGTACCTGATATGAGTACGGTTATTCTCTGTTGGATTGGGATAACAAAAAACCTTTTTTGCAGGCAAAAGTCCTGAAGCGGAAACAATTCTTCGGCTGCTGCCGGGCAATGAAAATGTTTTATACTGATCGCCGCCATACTGCGACCATGAATTTGAATTCGCGGTTTCTAAAGGAAGGTCCCATCCATAGAGAAAGCCATCCGTGGAAATGACAAACAAATCCACGTCACCATCCGAGTCGATATCGGTGAAAAGAGGTGTTGCAACGATGTCATCGCTTGTTGTCAGTGGAAATCCATCGAGCATGCGCGCACGCGCATCGTAAGCAGTTAAAAGTCCTGCCGGAGAAGCAACAAAGGTAATCGGTTTTTGTCCTGCCTCATTTTTCAGCCACAACGGCGAGGCAAGCGAAACAGGATTCAAAATTGGAGAAGCATAGGGTTTTGCAAAGTTGGAAACGGGCACACCGGTATATTCAAATGCCTGGAACAGACCGGAAGCGTTCAGCAAAATCTCGGGCACTCCATCCCCGTCCGCATCTCCGAGCGCAGGAGCGGACATTTCCGGAAGATCAAAATTCATATTATTTTCTGCAATTACATTTCCTTGTCCGTCTATAACCAGCATCATTCCGTTTTGAGAAATGATAACAACTTGCTGACCGGAGGCACCGTCAAAATCCGCGACCAGGGGAAAAAGCCTGCCCATGCTTTGCCCGGAATTGATTTGCCAGATGATATTCAAATCCGTATCGAGGGCAAATACATCACCCTGATCCGTTACGGCAATACAATCCGCGAATTGATCCGATACGCCGGCGAGTCCGGTAATTTTTCCACCCTTAAAATTGCGAAAATTATTTTCGTTCAAATGTCCATCCGAAAACGAGAATGAATGAATATTGCCGTCCGAGGTGCCCAAAATGATAACAGGAGAAGCAGCCACAGTTTTCGGCAAAATCATTGGCCCGGCAGTCGGCACAGCGCCGAAATTTGTGGAGGCCAATAAATCAGCAACGCCATTGCCGTCTGTATCCTGCACGGACCACAGATAAATCTTTCCGGCTTTATCCGCGGCAACAATTTCATCAGAGCCATCCCCGTCAAAGTCCGCGGCGACGGGCGGCAAAAAGATTGAATCTTCCGCAACGGCAAACAATGCCAAATCGTGAACAATCGTGTCACCGATTGCATCCTGCAATGCAACCTTTGCATCATTTGCGATCAATTTTTCGCCATTTTTTTTCCAGCCGAGAACAGAACCATCTCTGCGCACAGCAATGAGATCATTGCCGCTGTTGTTCGCATCATGAAAAGAGAGCAGCGAGGCCGCGCCAAAATCTTTGCCCGCATATTGCGGAAATCCGGTTTGTGCCCAATCCGAACCGACTGAAAAAGTCATGACCGTGTCGCGAGCACTAAAATTAAAAAATCGAACATGACTGACAGCGCCGTCGTTGGCATTGCTGTTTGGAATTGTTTTTGAGGCAAGTTCGACATTTTCGGCATGGTCATTAACGATCTTGTGAGATTCATTCCCGTTCCAGTAAGGATCCCAATAATCGCCGCTGTCCGTTCCATAACCTGCGTCAAACATACTGTAATTAAAACCAATATCCTGGGCGCCGTCGCACTCGACCAGATCAACGCCGCGGTGGTCGCGATCATTATTGATGGTATTTGAAGCCAATTTTTGGCGGATAACGCCATCATCGATGTGCCAGACAAGGATTCCGGAGCCCGGCAAACCATAATCGTATTCATCAACATGTGTGATAACGCCGATGTCCTTGTCGGCAACGATCTGGCCTGTCGAATCAAACTGGGCGCGTTTACCAGCCTCATCCCGGCCAAAAGTCATCTTGTCACCGTTCCAGTCCTGCTGCCGGTTTTCAAGCAAAAAGTATTCATTTGCATTAATGGGAATTTTGTAAATGTGGGGAGAGACCGAGTTCGCTATCCCGATCCGAAGCTGTTCAGCACTGGTTACAACAACCGGTTTTTCCCAGCCCATGTAAATTTTCATCCAGGCACATGGCTGGGCAGGAACAAGTCCCTGAAAATTATAGGAGCCCTGATCCATCAATCCCCACTTGCCGATCCCCGCATCCCCGCTTTCAGAGTTAAAGAGTACCGGCATACCCAATTGACTACCCATGAGCAAAGTCATCGTCCCCAGGAGCGCAAGGTTCAGTCCATCCTGATTCTGGGTTTCCGGTAGAATAATTCCTTCTTTGATAAAAGTCTTACTTTTGGTCGGTACGCCGTTAAAAGAATCATCTCCGTTTCCAAGCGTTTCCTTGAGCGATTCGAAATCGAGAAAAACGGACTGGATGTCATACGGTGTGGAATCGAAATCAAAAGCAAAATCAGCCCCAACGCCGGCGTGAAAAACAGTGACGACATCATACGCTGAAAAATCCGGGCCGTTTTCGACATCAGCAGCGTTTACCGCGTCGCGCAAAAGTTCAGCCCAGCGCTGTTTTTTCAAATCATCGTTTTCCTGCCCGCTATAATAAACCATGTCCTGCGGAAGCTGATACGCTGCATCTTTTTCCTGCGGAAAAACATCTGCCTGCAAAACCAATTTTCCCCTGGAAACGCGGCTAAAATAATTTGCCAGCGCCAGCATTTGCTGCTGGAAATAAGTGCGATTGTGAGGCGGACGATCAAAAGCGTAATCACTTTGAGAAGAAAGATCAAACCGTCCGTCACCGCTAGTCGTCGCGACGTTGTCCTGAACAAACTCGGCACGAAGAGCCAGAATATGAATCGTATCAACCCCTGCAACGCGATTCACCTTGTTT
>JAACEJ010000176.1 GCA_011682565.1 Actinomycetota bacterium
GTTCCTGGGGTTATGCGCGTTATGACCGCAATTACAAATCCGTTAATGAAATTTTGCGGCTACTCGTCTCATGTGCTTCCCAAAGCGGTAATTTTCTCCTGAATGTGGCGCCGGATGCAGATGGAAGATTTCCCATCGAGGCCGTCGAAAGGCTGCGCAGCATTGGCCAATGGATGCGGGTTAACGGCAAAGCGATTTACGGCGCCGGCCCGTCACCTGTTGGCGATCCCAATTTAGGATTGGAGACGCGGGTTGGCGACAAGGTCTATTTTCTCATTCAGCGCTGGCCGGGATCGACTGTGCCTTTTGCGTGGTGCGGCAGTAAAGTAAAGTCGGCACGATTGCTCGCAAACGGCCGGACAGCGCGCATCGAACAAAAGGGCGACCGTGTCTGGCTGCACGATTTGCCTGAATATCCGGTCGATCCATACCTGAATGTCATTGAATTGACATTCGAGGGTCAACCTCGCGTCTCGCAACCGGCATATCGTTAAAAACAGGCAAAACCATTTCAGCAAATCATCATTTAAGCATTTTATATCAAGCTGAACAGTTACAAATCTTTAACTTGAGGAATAAAACAAATGAAATTGCTTTGTCGCAACATGCTATTCATTACATTGTTTTTATTAATTTTTACCGGTTCCGGAAATGCACAGACGACATGGTCGATTATTTTATCAAATGACCATATAAAAGATGAAGCAATAAGGGTTGTTCTTGATGATTTGCAAAAAACAGGAAAACAATTTGGCTTGCAATTCAAAACTGTGAATGACAGGAAAGGTATTTCTAATCATTCGATTATCGTAGGCGACCCGGTCAGAAATGAATGTACGGCTAACCTGGTGAAAAAAGGAAAAGTCCGGTTGAAAGGCGTCGATAATCCTCAGGGATATGAGATCATTACCAGGGACATAGACGGCAGCAAAACAATCATCGTTGCCGGTGGTTCTATTGTTGGTGATGTTTACGGACTTTACTGGATTTGGGATAGGCTTAGAGTATTTAAAAATATTCCCGACATTAATATAAAAAGAGAGCCGGCGGTAAAAATCAGATATACCCGGGTTCATGTGAAAAACAAAGAGGATATTAAAAGAGCGCTTCGTTACGGTTTGAACCTGGTCTATGGCGATAATCCCCTGTCACTTATCCCCTGGGATGCGGAACCGGAAAGGACAGAAAACGAAAAGAACCGGGGAAAAACAAGGGAAATGATAAAATATGCGCATAGCCTGCATATCAAATACTTGTCTTTTGGCACTGATTTTACCTATCACCCAACATTGTTGAAAAAATTCGGAGCAAAGCTCTCTCCTTCCGACCCTTTCTTTTGGGATGCCGTGCAGGAAAAATATCGAATGCTTTTTCAGGCGATCCCTGAACTTGATGGCCTGGTAACATTCACAGGCGAAGAGCAAAGCTATTGGGAAAATTACAAAACTTTTGATCCCATGCACGATGGTGAAGGCTGTGACTGGAGTTTGCAAAAACGTTATCGAACATTTGTCAAAAAGGTCTATAATGTTGTAGTGGGCGAGTTCGGAAAGATTTATCACCATCGAACCTGGATTACCAATAGCTATGAGCAGCAATCGCAACCAGAAGTTTATAAAAAAATATTTACAGATGCTGTGCCGACGAAAAATCTTTACCTCATACCCAGTTTTACTCAGAATGATCGCTGGTGGCATCAACGCTATAATCCGACTTTTAATGTAACGCCTCACAACATGCTGGCTGTGCTGGAACCGATGAATTATTATGAATCTTCAAAGTCCGATCTTTTTCCGACCTTCCCGGGTCAGTATTTTCAGGCTGGGTTACAATCAATCCTGGAAGTAACAAACAGCAATTTGAAAGGTTTAAGTTTTGATCTACGATCGCCTGATGACTACAAGACCGGCAACCTCACTGCCTATACAGTATTCCGGTTAGGGTGGGATTATCTTGAAAATCCAAAAGAAATCGCCGCGGATTTCTGCGCCATTCATTTTGGGCGAGCGGCATCTAAAGGTATGGCCGAAATTTATTTACTTTCTCCAATTGCTTATAAATACGGACTTTTTATCGAGCCGGTTGCTTACGGTAATTTCAATTCTCTGCCGCAAATTCGGGTCGGCACTTTTCCGGCGCAGGGATATCCCCGTATTGACGACGGCAAGGAACATATCCAATTTTTGCGCAAAATATATCTTCGCTGCAAACCCTGGGTTGCGGAAACTCTGAGCTACCTGGATCACGGACTTGACGTTGCAAATACAATGAAGGAAAAATACAAGCATGTCAAACCTCAAATAGCGGATAAAAAACTGGCCGATGATGTTGAAAATCGACTCGAAATGACACGACTGTTTATAAAAACAAACAATCTTTATGTCAAAACCGCATTCGCTTATTTTGAATATAGAGACGACCCGACGGAGGCATTCAGAAGCAAACTCGCAAAGCTGCATAGCGCTTTGCTGCAAACCTGCAACAACTTTATTGACACACCCGGTTATGGTTATCATCTTTTCGGCGTTGATCAAATCTTGAAAAATGTTGAGCAAGCGCTTAATGACCTGCCAAATGCCGAACAATTGCTGAAAGATGCACCAAGCTCGGCGCAAATTGAAAAAATTGTTGCAGAGCAACAGGATAAATATTCAAAAATTTTAAGCGAACGCTCGAAAGAAGCAGTTAAAATACTACATTGGGAAGGCCGGGTCGACGGAAGAGATATTATAAAAATAAGAGGTAAACATCTTGAGGTCGAACATCTGCGCTGGGACCCGATGTATTTTAAGGACTATAAAATTTTAACAGATCTGCCGAAAAAGGCCGTCACAGTTATTCCCAAAGACATTGAATCCAGACCGATGCATCCTTTTATTTTAGAGCAGCCATCCAGGAAAAATAATTACACCGTGCAGGTATATCTCTATGATGTGCCCGGCGGCGCGGGTTGGTGTAAATTTGATTTATACTATATTCCCCAAACACCTGATAAATTGGGCCTGGAAATTCCGTGGCAAAAAAACAATATTTTGGGACGCTGATTTTCGCAGATACACGCAGATAAATAAAAAAATAAATTTATTTTTTTATTTCTTATTTTTGTTTTACTTTATTGAATCAATTGACATTTTTTTACAACGATCTTTATCTGTGTCCAATTTTAATACCCCTTAACTGTTTTTAACAACAGCAAAAGCGGTGTGTTCATCTTGCACTGTAACAATATGTAAATTCATTTTTATAATAAGGAGCCGGTTTATGTCGTTAGCCTTGTTCTATTCTTATCGCTTAAAAATCACCATGGTTTTGATCATCGGTTTTGTTTCTCTATCCGGTTTCTCATGCAAAAATGCAGGTCAAAAGAATACCGCAAAAAAAATGAACGGCCCCAAAGCATTGACTTTTACTAAAACGGAAAAAACGGGCACCCTGGTATTTACCTTTGCTTCCCTGGCGTTTACAATTGACGCGCCATGGGGAAAGGGCGTTCCCAGTCAGGGTATGCAACGTTTGGCAACCATCGCCCACAAACACGGCATCCCGGTTACGTGGTTAATCGATGCCGGGTCGGGAAAGAAAATGCAGGCACAGATCAATAAATGGCACGAAAAATATGGTGATGACATTGGCGTTATTTGGGGCCATTCTCATGCGACGCCCTCGATCAGCCGCGATGGTGCTATCAGCCGCCGCAAGCTACGCAGGTTATTCCCATGGTCAAAGGTGGCTGTGGCCGCTTCGGGAAGCCGTTCGAACGAATTGCTGGCGGAAGTAAAAAAAGCAGGCGTAAAAGGTCTGTGGGGTTCCTGTTGGGAACAAACGGAAATCGATCGCATCACCGACCGCGGTGCGCCGTGGGGATTTTTCTACTGTGCCGACGAATGTTTTAAAATTCCGTCCCGCAAACCGGGCGGCGTCATCTCTGTGGAATGGACAGCGCGAGACTTGTGCAAGTCGATTCATTCGCATGCACCCACTGTTTATTCCAGCGACCCCGATGATGTCGGGCGCACCGGTCTCTGTACCGGCAATGACATTGAATACTGGAAAGGGATGTTTAACAACTATATCAAAAACATTGCAAACAACAAATATGTGTTTTTTTCTCAGCAACAAGAGTCACATGAAATGGAAAACAGCGATGTTTGCAAAGCCTATTCCCAGGAGGAAATTGATAACTCGGCAAAAATGCTGGATGCTTTTTTCAGTTATGTCAAATCCTTTGGCGACAAGGTCAAATGCGTGACGATTCCCGAGGCCCTGAAAATCTATGCCCGGGAATCCGATACAACCATGCCGTCCATCATGCTGGTGGATGATGTCCCCTCCCGCAAACCGCCGTTCTGGTACGCAAAAGGCAAAGCCACCGGCCCATGGCCCAAAACACTGCTCTATTATGACAAAGATTGCCAGCTCGTCTTTATTGACGGACAGCTCGCCCCCATCCTTTTGCGCGACTATGTCCATAACCGCAAAGTTGACGATCCCAATTATTACCAGGTTTGCAAAATACCGCAAATAAAAGTGGATACACCCTGGGAGCGCAGGGTTTTTACTGAAATCCCCCTGCGCATACCTTTTAACGGTGAGCTACCTTATGCTGTGGCGTTGTGGTACGATTTCAAGCATTATCGTCTTGATCATGTCGAGGGCGCAACAGCCATCGGCCCCATACAGGATCAGGTGCTTTTATTGCGCAAGAATTTGACATCCGGCGACAACAAGATTTTGGTCAAATTAGCGCCTCGTTGATTCATTAAATATGCTATAAGCATGTCATCGCGAGAAACGGAGCAACAGTTTACCCCGAATTATCGGGGAAGCGATATTGGACTGTACTTTAGCCGAAATCCAGATTGCTTCGCTTTGCCTGTAATGACATTTTGGAACTTTCATATTACCTGGAAAAGGATTGATGATGTTTTATCGGAACATAGAAAACTTTTATAGATTTTGCCTGAAAAAAATAACAGGATTTCAATTTCTGTTGTTAATAATCCTTATTGGAACTGTTTCTGCCGCTGAGCAAAACAGAAATTGCAGCCTGACCCTGGTTCCTCCCTCACCGGTGAGCGACAAGATTACCGTGTCCATCCGCGGCGCTGTGTGGAACCAAACCGATGAAGAAAAAACATACGAGGCAATTTTTTATCTTGATCACAAAGATGAATCATCGGTGCTGCATCGTAAAACAGTGACCGTTCCGGCGCGATCTGCACAGGGCGTCTTTTTCAACTGGCAGACCAAGGGACACGCCGGACGACACAAAATTCTTTTTACCGTCAAGGGCGATGAGATTCATCGTGCGGTGCAGCCGCTGCAAGTTATCGATTCAGAATCACGCTCCATCGGACTCATCAACGGCGCATGGTGCGGCTTTTATATGTGGGGAAATGAAGGCATGCTGTGGATGGATGAACTGGTGAAAATGACCGAAATCCAGTGGCGTGAGCTTGTACGTGGCATGGATGAAATCGGTATGAATATCATCGTACCGCAAGAGTCGTTTCGAAATCAGGAATATGTCGATGCCCATTCCATTGAACAAAACGGCTACAAAGGAAAAGCATTCTATCCCTCCCACTTGTTTCCGGGACGAATGAAGATCAAAACAGCCGATCCGCTGGAGGTCATCCTCAGCGAAGCCGATGCACGCGGAATGCATGTTTTTGTTCCGGTCGGTCTTTACGCCTGGTTTGATTTCAGCGACGGTTCTTTGCAATGGCATAAAAAAGTTGCTTCAGAACTGTGGCAGCGTTACGGCCACCATCCGTCATTTTACGGCTGGTACGTTTCCGAGGAGGTTGACGGTTCGCTTTCCTCAAACAGTACCGATGAAACGGTTATCAAACGACATCATGCCGATATTGTTCATTTTTTTAAAGAATTTCAAGCCTATGTTCGCAAATTGGCGCCGGACAAGCCGGTGATGCTGGCGCCTAATTGCCATCATGTCAGGAGCGGGCTGGCTGTTTATCCCAAACTTTTACCCCACATCGATATTCTTTGTCCCTTTGGTTTTGCCCGAATGCCGCAAGGCGACATGACCGGCGAGGAGGCGGCCGCCCTCTTGCAAAAGTTGTGCAACGATGCCGGTACGCACCTTTGGATGGATTTGGAGACCTTTTTGTTTGGTAAATATGGCGAGCTATACCCACGCGATATTGATGGCATTGTCAGTGATTTGACCCGTTTTAAAAACTTTGAAAAGACTATTTGTTTCCAATATCCGGGGCTTTTCAACGCTCCCTGGGCTTCGCGTAAGCCGGGCGGCGAAGCGACAGTTAAACTTTATCGTGATTATAAGAAATATTATGATAAAAAAACAGAGGAATTCGCCGGTCGGGAATTGGCCGACGATACCGCCATTCCGGTGTACAGAAATCCGGCGCAGCCCGTTGAAAGACGCGTCCAGGATTTACTTAGGCGCATGACCCTGCACGAAAAAGTAGAAATGGTCAGCGGCAACGGATTCACGACCAAACGCAACATTCGTCTCGGCATTCCTGAAATCGTTATGACCGACGGGCCGCTGGGACCGAACGGCAAGGGACGGGCGACTAACTATTCTGCCTGCATTAACATGGCCGCTGCCTGGGATACGGAACTGATGCATCGCATCGCTGTGTCCATGGGACAGGAGACGCGGGTGCTTGGCTATAATATGCTGCTGGGGCCGTGTATCAACATTGCCCGCATACCCCAGGGCGGACGCACGTTCGAGAGCTTTGGCGAGGATCCCTACCTCATGTCACGTATGGCCGTCGCTTATATTAACGGCGTGCAGAGCCAGCGGGTCATTGCCTGCGCCAAGCACTTTGCCGTCAACAACCAGGAGTGGAACCGCGGGGTTGTCGATGTACAGGTGAGCGACCGGGCGCTCAATGAAATTTATTTTCCGGCGTTCAAAGCGGCTGTACAAACCGGCGTCAGTTCGATTATGGCGGCGTACAATCGCTTTCGCGGCGTTTATTGCTGTTCCAACAGGTACCTGCTTACCGATGTTTTGAAAAACGACTGGGGCTTTGACGGCTTTGTCGTTTCCGACTGGGGCGGCGTGCACAACACCGTGCAGACTGCCAATTCCGGTCTCGATCTGGAAATGCCGGACGG
>JAACEJ010000177.1 GCA_011682565.1 Actinomycetota bacterium
GACAACGGCGCAAATGTCATCAATCTGAGCACAGCTTCCAGCCGGGTGCTCGTCGATGCGGCGCGCTATGCTTTTGACCGCGGCGTGGTGATTACAAAAAGTGCCGGAAATGATTTTTCGGACATTCCCGATATCCTGGAACTTGAACCTTATGTCCTGACGGTTGCTGCCGTCAACGAGAATGATGAAAAAGCATCTTATTCTGACTTTGGAAGCTGGGTAAAGGTGTGCGCCCCCGGAGGTGACTACAGCGGTGTTGGTCAGGAACTGACCGGTACATTTTTTAACAACAAGTATGCCCATGAACATGGTACATCTTTCGCGGCGCCGATTGTTGCCGGACTTGCCGGATTAATTAAATCCTACCAACCGGATATGAGTGCGGCCGATATTGTTTTTCGTATCACAGATACCGCTGATAATATTGATAACCTGAATCCCGACTATGCCGGCAAACTGGGAACAGGGCGAATAAATGCATATCGCGCTCTGACGGAACAGGTGCAGCCGCATCCTGAATTATCCTTTTACTCCCTGCGTGTCGATGATTCGGAAAACAGCAACAACAACAGTAAATTCGATCCGGGAGAGACGGTAAAGCTTTATGTGAAATTGCAGAACCGCTGGGGCGATGGTGAAAATTTGCATGTCCATCTTGATCTCGACGACCATGACGTTACTTTGCAAAAAGCGGGTGTTGTTTATCCGCATATTCTCGGTTTGTCGGATTTGAATGCAAACAGTGTAGAAAATCAGGCTGATCCTTTTATCCTTTCCGTCGATGCAGCGTCTCTTCCGAAAAACATTCCGGCGACGCTGACAATCGTTGATCAATTTGGCAGTTCCGGCGAACTGAACTTGAGTATTCCTGTTAGTCCTTCCGTCCTCCTGGTTGACGACGATAATGCCAGCGACAACGCGGAATCCTTTTATAAAGATATTTTGGACAGTCTCAATCTGGCTTGCGAAATTTGGGATCACAACAAGAATGGCGCGCCTGTTGAAGTGATGGATAAATATTCGACCGTAATTTGGTTCTGCGCACAAACCGGCGCAGATGTGCCGACCCTGGATGCGCAGGACAGACAGCTCATTGCTGATTTTCTGGACACCGGCGGAAATCTCTTTCTTTCCGGCCAGGATATTGGCTGGGACCTGTGCGAGGATAATGGTCAGAATGTAAATGAATACAAGCTTTCAAACGGCGAGTCTGAGAAATTTTATGAAAAGTATTTTCATGCAAAATATTTAAAGGACGACTCGGGCAGCAAACATCTTGTCGGCAAAGCAGATGATCCCATTGGCGCCGATTTGCAATTTAATGTGAATGAGCCGGGAAATGGCTGGGAATATCCCAGTGAAATTGCACCTCTCGACAGCGCTGTGTCGATTTTTTCTTACTCCGACGGCGTCAGCGGCGCCATTCGTTATGCCGGAGATTATCGCCTGGTCTATTTTGCTTTTGGTGGGCTGGAAGGCATTGCCGATGCACAGGTGCGGCAAACGCTTTTTGCGCGAATTCTCAACTGGCTGAATGGTCTGCATTTCGAGCACACGCCGCTCAAGGATACGGAAAAAACGAGCGGTGGTTATCCGGTTTCGGCAACAGTAACTTCCTCTGTTTCCCCTGTTAAAAATGTGACATTGTTTTGGATGCGAAATGATAGTTTGTCTTTGCACAAAACGCAAATGTCTGCCGGTGAAAAAAATCAGTATGTTGCTGAAATTCCTGCGCAAACGGGTGTTGTCGTGGAATATGCAATACAAGTTCGTCTGCAAAATGATTTCATTGCTCCTATTGATTTTTATCATTTTTATGCAGGTGCGGATACGAGCAGGCCGGTGATAGAGAATCTGTTCTCTCCAAAACCGACTTTTGCCAGGAACGATCTGTTATTTCGTGCAGGTGTGCGTGATAATGAGGGCGTGGATACAAATTCAGTTTTTATTCATTTCTTTTCTTCTCGCCTGCCCGGGGACAGCTTGCAAATGCAGTTTGACGAAGATGATCAGGAATTTGCCGCCATACTGCCCGGGCCGTTTTATTATGGCGATACATTGTTCACCTTTTACTCTGCTGCTGATGTTTCCGCAAGACACAATCGAGTTGAGAGTTCCGCGGATACATTGATCATTGGCTTTGATGATTTTGAAAATGGTCTCAGCGCCTGGGACGTGATTTCCGGTACATGGGGGCTGGACCAGATGAGGAAGCATTCCGGGCTGAACAGTATCAACGACAGCCCTTTCAGTGAAATAAATGCCGGGATGACATCAATTATTAATCTTTCCCTGCCTTTGGATTTCAGCGGCAGTAATGCAGCGTCGCTTTCTTTCTGGACATTTCATTCTTTGCGGGAGCAAAAGGATTTCGGTTACGTTGAAATCAGTAGTGACAGCGGTGCAACCTGGCAGCAGATTGGCGAGACTGTAACAGGCACTTCTGCCGCATGGGCGTTAACCGATATTCCGTTGGATCGAGTCCTGGGTGAGAAAGATATTTTGTTGCGTTTCAGATTGGTCACCGATCCGCAGTTCACTTTCACCGAAACCGGGTGGAGCATTGATGATGTAAAGATTACCGAAGACGTCGCGGTAAATGTTGTTCATGATCCAAATGTTGCCATAGTTCCAAAAGATTTCCGCTTGTGGCAAAACTTTCCAAATCCGTTCAACCCCGCCACCCGTATCAGCTATGACCTGGCCCTGGGATCACAGGTGAGCTTGAAAATTTACAACAGTCTTGGACAGCTTGTGAAAACGCTGGTCGATTCTTATGAGAGCGCCGGATCATATCACATCCAGTGGGGGGGCGTCGATAATGGCGGAAATATTTTACCCGCCGGGATATATTTTGTTAAATTGCAAGCCGGAGGTTTTTCCTTTGTCCGTAAAATGGCACTGGTCAAATAAGGAAAATCATCCAAGGCTTATGATGTTTTTGAGGGATGTTTGGTCCGGCCTGCATGTCATTCCCGCCTTCGCGGGAATGACGGCGAGTGGACGAAGCCATTATTTTATTAAATGAGAATATAGTTAGTTATCCAGGGTCCTCGTTGTTTTTGATACAATCGTGGCCCGGCCTGCGTGTCGTTCCCGCGAATGCGGGAATCTATTTTGTTCTTTTAATTTGATCGTATGCACGTATTCGAGAAGGTTAAAATTGGCAAATGAATATTACGTATACATCCTTTTGAAAAAATGGAATCGACAATGGAAGATCAACCTCATTGAAGAGAGTAATACGCACTGGGATGACTTGTATTTTCAGTTGAAAAGTATATGAGAAATGATTCCCGCCTTCGCGGGAATGACGGCGAGTGGACGGAGCCATTATTTTATTAAATGAGAATATAGTTAGTTATCCAGGGTACTCGTTGTTTTTGATGCAATCGAGGTCCGGCCTGTGTGTCGTTCCCGCGCATGCGGGAATCTATTTTGTTCTTGTAGTTTGATTGTATGCACGTATCGGGAAAGAAATTAGCAAAAGAAGATAACGTTTTTAACACCCTTGCCGGTAAATATAAAGCACGACGGGTTTTGGCGTAACAAATGGGCTTGCGAAGAGTTTTTGAGCATAAAGCCGATAAAAACAGCTTTATTCTGTTGTAAAATAACAAAGCAAAGAAAGGAAATAACAAAATGATTTTAAATTTGAGACAGATAGGGACAGGATTTTTATTTTTACTCATTTTATTTTCTCAGGCCATCGGTTATGCTGCCGACAGGCGAGTTGAAGCGATCTACGGCAAAGGTGCCGAAATAGTTCCCGGCGAAATTATAGTCAAATTTTCGGAAAAGATTGGCAATGTGGAAAGCAGTTCACAGTTTGCCAAAATTTATCAAACCTACGGCGCTCTCTCCCATGAAAGGGTTTTTAAGCATGTGAAATATAAAAATACTTCAAAACGAAAAATGACGGATTTGACCCGGATTTACAAATTTAAGGTTCCTGAAAATGCCGATATTCTTGACATTTGTCGGCAGTTGGAAAATCAAAAAGACGTAATTTATGCGGAGCCGAATTTTTATTGCACAGCCCAGGCTGTCCCCAATGATTCACTTTACCCACGTCAGGGACATTTGCCACAGATTAACATGCCCGCAGCGTGGGATATAATAAAAGGTGATAAAAAGGTTGTGCTTGGTATTGTGGGAACCGGCGTGGACTGGAATCATCCCGATCTTGCCGATGCGATTTGGGAAAATCCGGGCGAGACACTGGATGGACGCGACGATGACGGCAATGGATTTATCGATGATATTCGCGGTTGGGATTTTGTTACCGGTGTTTCTAACGATGCTGCTCCCGGCGAGGATGGAGATGTACCGGATAATGATCCCATGGATTTTGACGGCCATGAAACCCATGTTGCCGGTCTGGCGGCGGCGGTAACGAACAATGAAATAGGTGTCGCCGGTGTCTCGTGGGGATGCACCATTATGCCGGTACGGGCGGGGTATCATACCAAAGACGGAAAAGGTCGTTCTGTCGGCGATGCGCTGGCGAAGGGAGTCACTTATGCTGCGAATAACGGTGCGGATTTTATTAATTACAGTTGGTCCAGTTTCGGACAGACTATTATTAATGCGGTTCGTTATGCTTTTGAAAAGGGTTCATTGGTTATTGATGCGGCAGGCAATGATGATGACAAGCCCGGCAAGGATCCTAATTACCCGGGCGCCCTTGGCTCTTTGCCTTATGTCTTGACTATTGCGGCGGTTGACGATCGGGACCTCAAAGCGAGCTATTCTTCCTATGGGTCGTGGGTCACCGTTTCCGCCCCGGGAGGTGATTTGAACCGCGGACGTCCCGGCTTGTTGAGCACGGTTTTTAACGATTCTTATGCTTCATTTCAGGGTACCTCGATGGCCTCACCGGTCGTAACGGGGCTGGCCGGACTTTTGAAATCCTACAATCCGGAGTGGACCAATGCCGACATTATGTTTCGGATTGTTGAAACCGCTGATAATATTTATGACAAGAATCCCGATTATATCGGCAAGCTTGGCTCGGGCCGGGTGAATGCCCTGCGTGCTTTGACCGAGGAAATCCATCCCCTGCCAAAGATTAAACTTTTATCCATTGCCGTAAATGATTCATCTACAGGAAACAGCAATTCAAAACTGGATATCGGCGAAACAGCCGAGGTCATTGTATCGCTGGAAAATGATTGGGCTTCAGCGGCAAATGTTGTTATTAACCTCCTCATCGATGATCCGGAGATCACCGTGGTGAATGGAACCGCCACAATCGGCGAATTGCCCGGATTGGAAAATCTGGATGCCAGCGTAAAAGATAATAGCGCGGATCCGCTTGTTGTCTCTGTCAGTCCGAATTCTGTTCCCCACAGAATCCATGCGACAATACAGGTCATTGCCGATGGTATTGAACAGGATTTTAACTGGGGCCTGGCGATCGACCCGAGGATTCTTGTGGTTGATGATGATACACCCGGCAGACGCGGTCCCACAATAAATGTAGAAAATTATTACTATAATGCACTTGACGATATTGATGTTTCTTTCGATTATTGGGATGAATTTGCTCGCGGAAAGGAACCGCGTTCCGATACACTTGGGCGCTATGATACAGTCATTTGGTTTTGTGAAAAATCCGCTCCTTCCTTAAACAGCGCCGATCGTGCAGCCATTAAACGCTACCTCAATGTTTTTGACGGTAATCTGATTCTTTTCGGCCAGGATATTGGCTGGGATTTAAATGATGCCGGTGGCGACAGTAATGAATTTTTCTTTGATTCACGGTCGAGAGACTTTTTTTATGAACCCGTGTTACATGCAAAATACATTGCCGATAATGCCGGTTTCGATCGCGTTTTAGGTGTACCAGGTGATCCCATAACCGATGGACTGGCTTTTAATTTTGCCCAGCCCGACCGCGATCCGACCATGCAATCTCCGGATGTCGTGGATACCCTGGATGGCGGAATTGCTTGTTTGCGATATCCGGATGGAAGGATTGCCGGAGTTCGCGATGTTTCGCAAGCGGATGATGGCCGGACTATAAAAACGGCGTACTTTTCATTCGGCGGTGTGGAAGCGATTGATGATCCGCAGACTCGGCGTGAATTGCTGGTTCGTGCGCTGAGTTGGGTTAGCGGTATTCGTGTTCATCATACCCCGCTTAAGGATGTGTCCGCATCCGTCGCACGCGACATCAGCGCTGTTATTGATGTTGATTCGGATACCTTGCATTTGCAGCGGGTAGAATTATTATACACTGTGAATGGTGAATATCCGGAGACCGTGGTAGATATGACGGCCGATGCAAACGGTGCATATCATGCGATGATTCCTGCTGTTGGTGAAGGCGTCGTTGACTATCAGATTCTGGTTGAAGCGGATAACGGTTATTACGCGCCAAGAATTCATTATTCCTATAAAATCGGCACGGATACCGAGCCGCCTTTTATTGCTTCAGTGGAAAAGCTGTACAATTCCATGGATAAAAAGGGGCCGTTTCATCCCATTGCAAAAATTACCGATAATACAATGGTTGATACGAATCGCGTTTTTGTCCATTTTTGGACCAACCGCATGGCAGCGGATAGTGCCAATGCCTTGTCAGCCGCGGGTGAAAACGAGTTTGCCGGAGAAATTCAGGGTGACTTTCAATACGGCGATACGTTGATGTATTATTTCTCCGCTGCCGACACGAATGCGAATTTTAATTATGCCCGGGGCACAATTGACACGGTAATTATTGGATATGAAGATTTCGAACATGGCTTATGGGAGTGGCAGGCAGATACGAACGGCACCTGGGGCCTGGAAGAAATTGATCCTGAGGATGGTTTTTTTAGCCTCAATGACAGTCCGGGCGCTAGTCCAAAGTCCGATAACGAAACAACGTTGATTTTGAAAACGCCGCTTGATCTTTCGACGACAAATTATGCCGTGCTCACCTTTTGGTCTAAAAACAAATTTCGTCCGGCCAAAGATTTTGGTTATGTTGAACTGAGCGCCGATGGCGGCGAAACCTGGAACGTGATTAAAAAGTTTTCCAGCCTAAAGCCGAAATGGAAATATTATTTTATTCCCATCGGCGAGTTCACATGGCCGGGTTTTGAAAATGTTCTCAT
>JAACEJ010000178.1 GCA_011682565.1 Actinomycetota bacterium
TGAATTGATAAAGACAGGCATATCGGGAGATTTTCTGCTCGTTCTGCTCGTCGGTACAATCGCTTCGTATATTTCCGGATACATTGCCATAGAAACGCTGCTCAGTATTGTTCGCAAGGGAAAATTGTATTTATTTGCCCCATATTGTCTTATCATTGGCATCCTGGCACTTGTTTTTATTTAAAGGAGTTTTATTCATTTGGCCCGGCAGGAAACTTTTTCCTCAAGATGGTCCCTGATCCTTGCGGCCATTGGACTTGTTGTAGGGACAGGGAACATTTGGCGCTTTCCGCGTATCGTTGCGAAAAACGGCGGTGGGGCGTTTCTCATCGCCTGGTTCGTTTTTCTTTTTCTCTGGTCCATTCCACTTCTGATCGCAGAATTTGCGATCGGTAAAACAACCCGGCGCGGCACAATCGGAGCGATCACAAAACTCATCGGCCCCCGTTTCTCTTGGATCGGCGGGTTCATCGGTTTCTGCACTGTGGCAATCATGTTTTATTATTCCGTCGTCATGGGATGGTGCCTGAGGTTTTTCGTTTCTTCCCTCTCCGGTTCGCTTTTTAGAACATCGCCGGATGTTTTCTGGAATTCATTTATCACCAGTACCTGGCAACCGATTTTCTTTCACGCCATCGCCATCTCGCTGGGCGCCGTAATTGTCTTGCGGGGCATCACCAAAGGCGTGGAACGCGCCAACAATATCCTCATTCCCCTGCTCATTATCATGCTCATCATTGCAGCGGTGCGCGCACTGTCTCTGCCGGGTGCAGTGGACGGACTGAATTTCTTTTTCTCGCCGGATTGGAAAGTTCTCACGAATCACCGGGTCTGGCTGGAAGCACTCTCTCAATCCGCCTGGTCCACCGGTGCCGGCTGGGGACTCATCCTGACCTATGCCGTGTACATGCGCCAAAAGGACGATATTGTTTTAAACTCGTTTTTAGCCGGATTGGGCAATAATTCGGCGTCCCTGCTTGTCGGGCTTGCCATTTTTCCGGCAGTATTCGCCCTTGCACCCCAGTTGGGTGTTCAACCACGAGAGGTCATGCAGGTAACCGGACCTGCAAGCACGGGCATGGCATTTATCTGGATGCCGCGATTGTTCGCGCAAATGCCGGGAGCAAAATTTTTCACATCAATCTTTTTTCTGTCGCTGACCATTGCCGCACTCACTTCTCTCATTGCAATGATCGAGTTGGCTGTAAGAAATCTGATTGACCTGGGATTCAGGCGCAGCCGCGCACTTGTTTTTGTATGGCTTGCCGGTTTTTTTCTCGGTGTGCCCTCTGCATCCAAAATGGCATTTTTTGAAAACCAGGATTGGGTTTGGGGCATCGGTCTGCTTGTCAGCGGCTTTTTTATCGCGTTTACGGTTATCAAATACAACCCACGCAAATTTCGCGATAAATGCATAAACACCGAATACAATGACGTTAAAATCGGTGTGTGGTACGAGTGGATTATACGATTTCTTATTCCTGCTGAATTTGTTATTCTTCTGGGCTGGTGGTTTTACCAGGCCATTGCATTTTATGAGCCACATGCTTGGTGGCATCCGTTTCGTACATTCAGCGTCGGCACCTGTCTTTTTCAATGGGGCACCGTCATTTTGCTCTTTATTATTTTAAACAGACAGATAGCGAAGAAACTGGATCATTCAGACCGGGTGCAAAATGAAGCGTAAAATTCATTTCAATTTCTAAAGAAATAAAAATTAACGCGGTATAAATATGGAAACAGGTGCGCTCATAAGTATGATTACATTGCTCACCGCCAGTTGGGGCGGTTTCATCATCTGCCTCATTTTGGCAATAAAAAAGGAAGGGCAGAAACAAAACCAATCTGTCAAAAATTCAAATTGATACGAACATAATCCCACGTCACTTTCCGAGGTGTTTTTGAAAACGACGATCCAATCGCTCACACAGAATTTAAGCAAAGGTAAAATTGATCCGGTCTATTTTGTCTCCGGTGATGAAGATTTTCTGATCGAGCGAACAACAAAACAAATTGTAACCCACGCAGTCGAACCGGGCAACGAAGACTTTAACCTCGATGTTCTTTACGGCAATGAAACGAATGGCGCAACCCTTGTCAATCTTGCCATGTCATATCCAATGATGGCGGAAAGACGCGTCGTAATGGTCAGGAACATTCACCTCCTTTCTGCGCAAAGTCTGGAACTCCTGGCCAAGTATTTACAAAAGCCATCTCCGACAACTTGTTTAATTATGACAGCTTCCAAAGTCGATTTTAGAAAAAAAATCTATGCAACAATCAGAGAAAACAGCACGCACGTTGAAATAAAGCAACTCTATGACAATAAAATACCGGACTGGATTCGGTCGTATTTGGCGGAAAACAAACTGGCGATCTCTGACGAAGCCCTGGTTTTAATTCATGCCGGCGTTGGAAACTCGCTGAGAAGAATCGCTTCGGAAATTGATAAAATTAAGCTGAACATGGGCGATAAAAAGCGAATCCAAGTAGACGATGTAGAAGCCGTTGTCGGCGCATCTCGGCAATTCAATGTGTTTGAATTTTGTGATGCGGTAGGCAGCAAAAATATTGAAAAAGGTTTAAAAATACTTGACGGCATGCTTCAATTCGGAGGTGTGCCAACCGGCATGTTAGTCATGCTGAACAGACATTTTACCATCCTGGCCAAGCTAAAAGAACTAAAGACAAAAAATTACCGGCGCGATCAAATTGCCAGGGAATTAAAAATAAATCCATTTTTTATTGAAAACTATGCGAGACAAGCAGGCCTCTATTCGCGCAGCCATTTTAACAGTATTTTCGAATTGCTGCTCGATGCAGACTATCGACTTAAAACGAGCTATCAAAAGCCAAAAATGATCATGGAGATGCTTCTGCTCAAGCTGAATGAAGTCAAGTGATCATGATTTATAATTTTTGGAACTTTTTTTTAAAATAAAGGTTGAAACCTACGTGGCATGACAAAACAGCCGATACAAAATAAACCACCTACAGACGAAGATCTTATATTGCGTTTTCAAAACGATGATTTTGCAGCGTTTGATCTTATTGTGCATCGCTATAAAGATCAGCTTTTGAATTTTGCGTACCGCTTTCTGGGCAATACAGAAGAGGCTGAGGATGTCGTGCAGGAAACGTTCCTTCGTTTATATCGCAAGAAACACGCGTATCGACAAATCGCCAAATTTTCAACATGGATATATACCATCACCGGCAATCTGGCAAAGACAGAACTGCGCAAACGTAAACGCCGCAAACTTGTCTCAATTTCCGACATGGGTTTTGAGGAAAAGGAATATGAAATTGAAGATCTGAGAGCAAACACTGAGCGCGATGCAGACGAATTTCTGAAAGAAAAGATCATTCAAAAGGCAATTGATGAATTACCGACAGGATTTAGGCAAGTTATCGTTTTGAGAGATATACAGGAACTTTCTTACGAAGAAGTTGGTAAAATCTTAAAAATCCCACTTGGAACAGTCAAATCCAGGGTGAACCGGGCACGGCTTAAGCTGCAAGCCAAACTGAAAGACATCGTGGACGAGAACATGATTAGGCGGTAATAAAAATTATTTGAACGAGGTATGGATGACTGATTGTTACAAATTTGAGAAAAGGCTTTCGGATTTTTTAGAGGAATCGCTCAGCACAAATGAAAAAGAGTCCTTTGAAAGACATCTTGGAAAATGTGCTAAATGTCGGAAAAAATCCGAGCAAGTACAAGTGCTGAGGAACACACTTTCCGCGCTTCCCAGGCACAAGACCTCGCCTTCATTTGATACGGTTTTGAGGTCGAACATCCGGCGAGAAATAATAAACAACGGTTCTGTTTTTCGCTTTCCCAAAATAAACTTTGTGTGGCAACTTCCTGTTTTTGCAGCCGCCGCGATCTTATTCATCGCTGTGGGAATTCTTATCGACCAAGCATTTATTCGTAACAACCAACTTTCCCCCATAGCATCAGCCAATAAGATAATTCTCGAGCCCCAAACATCCAGAACCTTAGACACGCCATCGCCACACAAAACTTTTCAAGAATCATTGAAAATCACAAATTATGTGATGGATCGATCTCGCTCGCGATCTCTTGAAAGAAGGGATAGAAAACGGGGATACAATCAATCTTTGCAAGTGAAGGGAAATACAGATTTCCACCCGAACGATGCACGCTCTTTTCCGTCTCAAACGAATTTCAGAGCAACGACCGCCAGTGTCAGGTTTTAGCTTATCCATTCTTTTTAAAAGAGAAAAGAGGTAAAAAGGCAAAATGTTGTTACAAAACTTGTTCTCCAGACCAATATTTCTTTTATTGCTCGCAATTTTCTTTTCTTCCCCGCATATTGCAAAAGCACAAAATCCATCCATTCTCACCGAGTTTGAGCGGAACATTATCCAGTTATTGCAAAAAGTGCAACCATCTGTTGTTACAATCAAAGCCAAATTTGATTATAATATGGTTGGAACCGGCGAAAAATCGCTGCTGGATTTCAAAAGCGGGGAGAAACAGCCCATTGAGATGACGAACGTCGGCTCGGGAATTATATATGATTCATCTTTTATCATCACAAAAACAAGTGTTGTGCAAGGCAGCAAGAGCATTGAAGTCATTTTCAGCGATAGCACAAAAGCAGATGGTGAGCTTATTGGCTCGGATTCTGAGTGGGGCCTGGCAGTCGTAAAAATTAAAAAAAATAACGGTCGCCCCGCTCAACTGGGCAGATCACAGGATGTCAGGGCAGGCTGTTGGGTTATGCTGGTCGGCAACTCTCTTGGCGTTTCTCCGGCCATGTCATGGGGAACTGTGAATTGCATCAGGAATGATGGCATCGTTCAAATCTCGGCAAACGTCCCGGCAGGAAATGCCGGCGGACCCATTTTCGACACCCGGGGAAACCTGGTTGCTGTACTGGCAGCGCTGTACGATCCGACGCCAAATGAAATGCAATTTGGAGCATCTTTTGGCGCGAACGAAACCATCCTGGCTTATCCGATAAATGAGGTGATTAACCGGGTCGAAAAAATGATCAAGCAGAGTTCAAACGGGCGCGCCTGGATTGGCATTTCGGTCAATGATTGGCCGGGGATTACCGGTGGTGCGCACATTAATCACATCGAACCCGGTAGTCCGGCGGAACGTGCAAAATTACGAGTCGGCGACATCGTCACCGGTCTGAACGGAAATCATCTTCGCACAACAGCGCAGTTTGCGAAATTTATCGAAAACAAAAATCCCGGGGATGTTTTACAATTAAAAGTACTACGAGGTAACGGCAATAAAATGTTCATGCTTACTGTCGGTAAGCTCAAACCTCAACCCGGTGCCAACGACCTTCAAAATCGAAATCTCCCATTTACAATAACGGACCCTGGCGGAACTTACACCATCGACATGAGCCCTGAGGGTTCTTCTTCCGAACTAAAGCAGGCCGATAAAGAATGGATAAAAATGAGAATCAATAACCTGGAAAAAGAAATTCATCAACTGAAAAATATGATGAAAAACTATAAATAAGAGTCACAGTTATTTTCTTCTATTGACTTTTAAATAATTTTTCTTATATTTATGGCTGTTTTGTTTGGAAATAATATGTGGAGAAAAATAAATGTCAAAAGATCGTAGTTTTGCAAGCAAACTGGCCAAAGCAGCACATCTGAGTTCAAGACACTGCCCGACGTGTGAAGAATTATACCGCACGCTCAAAGTTGTCAGGACAGTTAAAGATGAAACAAAAAACAGTTGGCGTTTCAAAGAAAACTTTGTTTCAATATGCAAATGCAATGAAGCTGAGTACCTGAGCTAAGCAGTGAAAATTTTCTGATGAAACTCAAAAAACTCTTGCTTGCAACACGGAACAAAGATAAAGTCATCGAGATTAAGCACGTTTTAAAAGATTTAAAGATTGAGATCATTTCTGCCGATTCCTTTGAAAACTTGCCGGATGTTGAGGAAGATCAGCCCACACTCGAGGGCAACGCAATTAAAAAAGCGCAAGTGTTGTTTGAAATAGCGGGCATACCAACCGTTGCCGATGACACCGGACTTGAAGTTGATTTTTTAAACGGTCAACCGGGTGTAAGATCGGGTCGATATGCCGGTGAAAATGTAACGTATGAAGAAAATGTCGACAAACTATTGGAAGCTTTAGCCGGAGTTCCTGCAGAAAAAAGAACCGCCCGTTTTCGTACAATCGTTGCATTTTATAACGGTAAGGAAGTGCAGACAGTGGAAGGAATTTGTGAAGGAATAATCCTGGATGAACGACGCGGGCATTCCGGTTTCGGATACGATCCGGTTTTTTATGTCCCGCAGTTTAAGAAAACTTTCGCCGAAATGAGCCTGGAAGAAAAGAACGAAATAAGCCACAGGGGACGGGCACTGAAAAAGTTTAAAGAATTGATCCATTCGAAATTGAATTAACTATTTCGGGGCGTAGCGCAGCCCGGTTAGCGCGCCTGCTTTGGGAGCAGGAAGTCGTGAGTTCGAATCTCACCGCCCCGACGAAAAAAGCCAATGCAATATTAATTGTATTGGCTTTTTCATTTTCCAATAAAAAACTATTTCACTACCGGACACTTTTTAAAACAGCGGCGTTTATGATAAATTTGTTCCAATTTCACCGCAAAGCTTAATTTGAAAAAAAGTTTTTCTTTCTTCCGATTCTACAATTGAATTTTCACTGAATTAAAAGAATTCAAAGCATTTCACCGTAAAGCGACTGAAATACAAAAGTTAATTCGGATGAAAATTATATTTTCTTTGCGCTTTTCCGTCTTTGCAGTGAAACTTGCAAATGCCCGGTGCTGAAGAAACTAAAAAAACGGGAACAGAAAATAAATTAATGATTACTTGGTTAGCTCAGAAAAAGTCGAGTTAATTTCAACAATTTAAAGACGGTTACATAAACTCACATTATTGATCGCAAAGTCTGACTATTGTTCTTGGGATAAACCGGTTTTTAAAAGCTCGCTCATGTTACCCAACCCTGTTCTTGTCTTTCTGGAAGAATCTTGTTGGTTAGACGATTAAATATTGCAAGTTCAAGTTTCAGCATTTTCCCGACAAGATTCCTTCTGAATGACAGGAGGGGGT